>JACZYD010000034.1 GCA_022571255.1 Bacteroidota bacterium | reverse complement strand
CCCTGACCCCCACAAAAGCTCCTGACCGACCCCACAGCTCCTACCGGAGGTGCACCACCTTCGCAGTGACACTCTCTCCCGCCGACTGCATGCGGATCAGGTAAATTCCGGCAGCCAGTCCTTGCGCATTCCATGAAATATCGTTTTTACCGGCCGCAACGTATCCTGCGTCCAGACGAGCCACTTCCTGTCCGGCGATATTATACATCGTAAGAACAACGGGCAAGGATCGAACGAGCTCAAACTCGACAGTCAGTCGATCGCGAAACGGGTTCGGATACACGCTCGAAATTCGGAATGCCGACGGAATTCCGGCTTCAAAAATTTCTATCGCAACAGGACCCGGCGGTAGATCTGGCCTCGGAATTGCATAAAAATACGCAGATCCTGAATCGGTGGCGGTGTCGTCGTGGCGCGGCGTACCAATAAATGCGGTATACCCGCTGACAGCCACGGCCTCGCCGAAAAGGTCCAGATCGTCGCCGTCGCTGGCTGTCAATTTATAAATCTGGTTCCAACCGGTGGTCTCGTTCTGGAAAACATACGCTGAGCCCGAAAAATCTCCCTTTTGATTGTCCCAGTGGCTTCCAACGACGGCAAGACTGTCGGTAAGGGCCACCGAGATTCCAAAGTGATCATCTTTGGCTGCGTCGTCGGCCTCCAGCCTGATTTCCTGAATCCACTGAAGGCCATCATTCCTCCATATGTACGCTGAACCTGCGTTTTTCTGTCCCCGCAAATCATTTCCGTAGGCACCTGCGATGATGAGACTGTCGGCGACATCAACGGATGATCCGAGCAGATCGAAATCAAATCCGTCCTCGGCGATCAGCCTTTGCTCCAACAACCAGGTGGCACCGTCGTGCCGAAAGACGTACACCATTCCGGCATCGGTGCCCGAAGAATCATCGCGGCTCGCACCGACCGCGATCAGGTTATCATATACTCCCACCGAGGCACCAAACAAGTCACCGGCCGTGATGACAGGCGCCCGCAACTTTGTTTCCAGATTCCACGAGTTGCCGTTGAATCGATATACATACACAGCACCGGAATGGATACCGGATGCACTGTGACCGGCACTGCCAACGACAAGTACGTCGCCGTGGAGAGATAGACTTTCACCAAAGCCATCCCCGGCGGCACCATCGTCCGCTTCGACCTTCTGTTCCTGGCTCAACACACCCGACGATTCCCTGAAAATGAAGACACTTCCCTGTTCGTTTTCAAGCCCGGGGCTTCCCACCGCCGCCACCATGCCCGTTGCGGTACCGGTCAACGTTTCTGACAATGAAACGGCGGCACCGAACCGAGCGTCGGCGCTCGCGTCGCCGGGCAAAAATTTCTGTCGCTGCACCCATACCGAATCCACGACCTCGAAGAAATAAGCCGATCCCGCATTGTCCCCGTTTGTATTGTCGTCGCTGCTGCCGATGACAGCAAAAACGCCATCAATCGTTACTGCCGAGCCAAAACGCGCATTTACAGATGGTTCGTCGGCGACTACTTTCTGTTCGGTCAGTTCTGCTTCCGGTGGGGGTTCCTGCGCCGCCGCTTCTGGCAGGCCCAGCGCCTGAACAAGGAGCAACAGTAAAATACAGATCGCAAATCGCGGTGTTGAATTCATCGGTTAGTCTACATCGGGCGTCATTTCTGGCCTTACCCGCTAAGATCGCCACCGAATCTTTGATATGCTACATGGAAAATGAGGGCACAACTTCCTGATGTAATCCTGCGTACGCGCCTGACGGTGTCCCGCAAATCTCTTGCAGTGGTGAGAGTATTCTTTCTGCTGCCGGAGCTGTTTCACAGTCGATGACTTTCCCCGGAAAAGAATGATTCTGAACTATTTCATACTCAATCTCCGCAATATCAAGAAGCAGAAAGGATATTCCTTCATCAACATTGCCGGGCTGACGCTCGGAATGGCCAGCTGTATTCTGATCCTGATGTTTGTCCAGGACGAACTCAGTTTTGATACACACCATGAACGCGCCGACGACATCTACCGCCTGGCCATGAATGCTACGATTGGTGGTGAACTGTCGCACATGGCGATTCCCCCGTTTGCGGCAGGACCTGCGTTTGCAGAAGAGATCCCGCAGATCGAGACCTATGTTCGATTGTTTGGACGCTCGGGCCAGGTCAGCATGGGGGATCAGCAATTCGAAGAGGAGGGCATCTTTTTTTCGGACTCGACCTTTTTTGATGTTTTCACACACGTGTTCATGCGGGGGACGGCAGAAGGAGTCCTTAACGAGCCAGGCTCTACGGTGATCACGAGCGAAACCGCGCGCCGCCTCTTTGGCGCCAAAGATCCGATGGGCGAGGAGATCAATTTTGCGGGCATGGATTTACACATCACCGGAGTGATCGAAGACGTACCGGATAACTCTCATTTTACTTTCAATTACATCATCTCGTTCACGAGTTTGCCGGAAGATCAGCGCGGATTTTTGAACGCGTGGCTCAGCATAAACGGATGGACATATCTCCTGCTGAAGGAAAATCCTGATCTGGATTTGATGACCGATCAGTTCGCAGAGATTTTCGAAACGCAGACCGGAGAGCGTGCGCGGGGCGCAGGCATGTTTCTTGAGTTTTTTCTACAGAAACTGACGGATATTCATCTGCACTCCAAGCTTCAGTATGAACTGGGAACGAATGGCGATATCGCATATGTTTCGACGTTCTCGATTGTCGCCCTTTTTATTCTGCTGATTGCCTGTATCAATTTCATGAATCTCTCGACCGCCCGAGCTACGACACGCGGCAAAGAGGTTGGGATCAGAAAAGCGGTCGGCGCGTCGCGGCAAAATTTAATGCTTCGGTTTATGGGCGAGTCTCTCTTTCTGGCTCTCATCGGATTTGTGCTTTCCTTAGGTGTCGTCTGGATGGCCCTGGGCCCGTTCAATCAACTCTCCGGCAAGGAGATGAGCATGGTAGATCTCTCGCGAGGATTGATTTTATCGGGCATGCTGGGCATCGTCATTCTGACAGGGCTTGTTGCCGGCAGTTATCCGGCTTTCGTTATATCCGCTTTTAATCCCGTTTCCGTACTTCGCGGTCAAATGATCGGCGGTACGAGCGGTTCGGCGATCCGCAAGTCTCTGGTTGTATTGCAGTTTTCTGTTTCGATTGCCCTCATCATCGGTACGATCGTTGTTTTCAATCAGATCAGCTTCATGAAAAACAAGGATCTGGGATTCGACAAGGAGCATCTTCTGGTCATGCGAATGACCACGGCGAATGAAGCTAACAGTTTTAACGCCTTTCGCGACGATTTACTCACCAACGCCAATATCTTGAGCGGGGCGTTTTCTACGGGCGTTCCGGGCGCAGTCGGTGAGCTGAGGCTCTTCATACCCGAAGGCGCGGACTCTTCAGAAACCCATGTGATGAACCTGATCCGTGTGGATTTTGACTTTCTCCAGACGCTGGGAATGCACCTGGCCGAGGGCAGGGACTTTTCACTTGATTTTCCTTCAGATTCGACAGAAGCCTGGATTATAAATGAAACGGGAGCGGCCAGGATCGGGTTTGCTGGCGACGCTGTGGAAAAAGAACTCGAGCTGGCGCGTGTTCGCTCGGGCCGGATCGTGGGAGTCGTCGAAGATTTTCATTTTCGGTCGCTGACCGAGAAAATCTCTCCGATCGCGCTGATGATCGGTCAGCAGCCGGGACGTTTACTGTCACTGCGCATCAATTCAGAAAACATTTCAGAGACCCTTGCATTTATCGAGCAGAAGTGGAACACGTTCGAACCGGCAAGGCCCATGGATCATTTCTTTGTGGATGAGCAGTTCGCCGAGCAGTATGCATCCGAGGAGAAACTGGCAGACATCATCAGCATTTTCGGCATCCTGGGCATTTTTATAGCGACACTCGGTCTTTTTGGACTGGCATCGTTCACGGTGCAGCATCGGACCAAAGAAATCGGCATCCGAAAAGTGCTCGGAGCATCAATTTCTTCAGTCTGGGCCTTGATCATCGGGGATTTCGGTGTGCTCGTGCTGATTTCGAATATCATCGCGTGGCCGACCGCCTATTATGTGATGAACGACCTGTGGCTGACCGAATTTCCGTATCGGATCAGTCCGGCGCTCGAAACCTTTATCATGGCCGGTCTGCTTTCCATTGTGATTACGGTTTTGTCCGTGACTTACCAGGCTCTGTCGGCCGCCAGGGCCAATCCGGTCCGTGCACTCCGATCAGAGTAAAGCGGTGGAATTGGCTCCGGAGATCACATCCTGTTAGAAACCGAGTGCTAAGGTAAAGGCGGTTTCCTGCCGGACAACGGACTGTTGTTGAGGAATATCTTCTGCAGTAAATCCAAAAGCGATTAGCTCTTCCAAGGAAAGTTCACTTGATTTTATGCCCAGGTCATGGCGAAACCAGCCCGTTTCCAGCTTGAAGCTCAAATCCAGGCCGCGCGGTAATTTTGCCTGGCTTCGCAGAATAAACACCTCGATGCCCAGACCCGCGCTCCACGTCCATTTCGCAGTATTCCACTTGGAGTTCGCATTTTCGTAAGGAATCGTAACCTCATGGTCCAGAACAGGATCGAAAATGGTCGCAGAGGCGTCTTCGAGTCGGAACCACGAAAGTCCGTAACCGACACGGCCGAAGGGGCGAAATCCTCCGGTATTGAAATTGTAACAAAGACTGCCCGTGTAATCCCAGAGACTCAGTTCTGAATTCAGAGAAAGAGGGGGCAAGCCACCAGTAAAAGTTACCGTGTTGGTCATTTCGGAAGTAATATGACGTACCACGTTTTCGGTAATCAGATTTTTACCGACGTTGAACGAGATCTGGAAAAGGGGCCCTGTGCCCGTGTCAAAAGGATCTGAACTGGTGGATATGACTTGTGCAGTAGAATCTGCACCATTCGCAAACAGGTGTGCGGTAATTGCAACGAGGGTTTCGTCGACCTGATCCGTATTGAGGCCCAGAAGACGAAACTCGGTGGGAATGTTCTGCAGCGAGATGCCGCTGGAGAGGGTAAAAAAATTATCCGGTACGTGTTCGGTCGCATAATAAATCCGATGTTGAGTGCCAAAAGCCGCTCGGAACGGCGCCGAAAACAGACCCAGAATGACGTCGAACGGAGGCAGCTGAAGGAGCATCGCCGGCGCGTTCAACCACCCCAGATTATTACTGATGTTGTCCTGAAATTCGAGTGGAAAAAGAGACGGAAATGCGTGTGGTTCGTACGCATCGTAGCTCGAGGTCGGCCCGCTTGCATTCCATCTGGAATTGTATGCTGGACCGTGCACGGCGAGATTTCCCATGTCCACATGAGCTACGATCGTTGAGAACGGAGATGCGGCTCGTGGAAACCCGAAAAGGATGGGCAGAGTCATCCAGTACCAGTTTTCCCTGATTTTGGAATTCGTCAAATTAAGCTCCCGTACGCGCTCCCAGTCTGGAATAATTTCGATGAGATCCGGTTTATCGAACGGGTAAACGGATCCGAATCGGATGTCGCCGGGAATAACATGTGTGTTGCCGTACTGTCTGAAGTAGGTCCTGTGGTCGAATGTGGCTTTGATCTCCTCGCTCGCACCGGCAGGTCCTATGGATCGGAACAGGCCGGGAAAGGGATAAGAGCCGTGAGAGTCACGGTTTTTTCCTCCGGGTGATGCGAGAAATTGATCCCAGCCCTTGTTATCGGCACCGACAAAAACGAACGGGTGTGTATTGATTTCAGCTTCACCGTCATCCCAGTACACCCGATTTCGAATCAGCTCCCAGTAACCCTCCAACCCGACCAGCTCGTGTGGGAGGCGGTCAACTTCCGCCTGCCAGACCTCCCGGGGGGCATATACGTTTGGCACGGAGTAATCGAGTCTGATCACGAAGTGGTGGAAATAATATTCAACGCGTTTGATGACGAGTTCTTCTGTCGTGCTGCCGTCGATTATTTTCAGAATCGCGTCTTTCGTCTGAAGACGGGTGACCTGACTTTTCGGAGCGATCACCACGTTGATGTGCTCCCAGTCTCCCTCGTGATTGTTTCCTCCGTCGTTAAACGGGTAATACAACCAGTACTGCATGACGAATTCATAAGCCATGCTTCCGTCCAGGTTCTTCACTTCGTGGATGAACGGGTGGCCGTACACTTTCGGGTAGTCCCGATATCGTTCTTTCAGGCCCTGAGTGACCGAATCTTCGTATTCCTTCTTCCACGATGCTTCGTCGTATCCGGGATAGTCGATATACAGGATTTTAATTTCTTTATTGTCCCTGTTGTGAGCGAGTTTGTTTGCCAGTTCGGTTTTGAGGTCTTCAGGATCAAATTCAATGAGCAACTGCAACAACCGGCAGTCGTCCGACAGGCTGGCCTGATTATCCATCGGCAAGTCAAATGACAACTGAGGGCACGCATTTCTGCCAATTTTATTGAGATCTACGCGGTCTGTACCGACTAATTCGCCGTGACCCGACAGGTCCCACGTATCGATCCGTAGCGGAAACGAGACCTTCTGTTCGGCGAAACGCTTGAAGTCCATCGGAAGCGAAGTTGAATTCAGCACCGCGTACGGAGCAAACCGCGTGGCCAAGTCGAGGAAGCGCCGGTTTCGTCGGTCGTCAATGCCGTCCGCCGGGCTCACGTCTCTGTAGTCTGCGCTCTCCTTATCGCCGTACAGATGGAAGTCTCTGCTCGCATTGGACTGCCGATACACTTTTCGGATAGCCGAGAGGAATGGAAGTAATGTAGTGGTCCGGCTCTGCGCCCACCTGCCGGGCATAGGATGCCTCAGCCAGGATGGACGACACCATCAGAATCAAAAAAGCGATGTTCGCGAATCGTGTTGATATACAACGATATATACATGGCAATCCTGAATACGGCATCCAACGATTTTTCATATCTCGAAGTCTGGAAATTTTGCAATAAAAAAACGAATTCAGCTGAAACGACGGATAACACGAAGCGGCGCTGTTATCCGGGTGAATTGGAGCCGCAAAACGTAGCACCGTCGCTTGATAAATCCTGAAATACACCGATAAAAAGAAGACCTCGAAAAATACCCGTCGGAAAGTATACTACGCGTGAAAAAGAACTCTAATTTCAAATGGAAGGCGCTGGGTTTGATCCTCGTATTCGCACTCGAGATGGGATATGCAGGGACTCTCATGCTCAAGGAAGACGAACCTGCCATGGTTCGCACGTATTCTACACTGCCGGTGCTCGGCGACTGGTATTATGAGAGGCATATACGTCCGGTGCGTCGGAATGCGGAGATGGGCGACGTCAGTGATATGATTTATCTGCATGACGAGGCTCGCTTCCTGAACCGTCCGGAAGACCAAGCAGCCGCTCTTGAGATGATTCGCAGCTCAAATTCCGCTGCAGCAGACCTGTTTCTGTTTTTACTCGAGGGCGCCACGGACGAACAGATGGGGCAGGAGTCGTATGACGCAGAGCGCGAGTTCATGTTGTTACACGCGCGCGTGATGCGGGAAAACCTCAGACCGCCGGGTCCAGACATACGCGGCGAGAAGTTTATTCAGCAGTCAAAAAGATACGCCAGGTCACTGGCGATCCTTCTTGAGAATGCCGAGAGCGGTGATGAAACGGCGAACTGGATTATCAGGAATCTGTACCGATGATCGCAAGCCCCGCATCAGACGTGATCCGGCGGCAGGATTCTGTCGACTTCTCCAAGGGCCAGCTTTTCCTGGTATTCCCGCCAGGTCATGGGTTCAAACGGACCGGGTTTTTCTATCATCGAAATACAGTGGTCTACCGGGCAGACGAGCGAACATAGGTTGCACCCGACGCATGTCTCCTGATTGATTTCAAATCGGTTTACGAAACCGTCTCCAGCACCCGCTAAAATGGTTTTGCCGCCGCTCTCCAGCGATGAAATGTGCCCGTGCAAGACGGCTCTGAATTCAGCCTCGTCAACAGGTGTGATATCGATGGACTGATGGGCCCCGTCTTCGCACGCGATATAACACAGACCACAATGGATGCACTTATCCTGTGCAATCTCTGCGACCACTTTATAACTCAAGTCCAGATCGGCCCAGTCGCCGATCAAACCGGTCGATTTGCCCTGGAAATCGCCGATCACAGCAAACTTTTTATCAGACATCCAGTTTTCGAGACCGCTGATAAACTGGTCTACAATCCGAAAACCGTAGTGCATCACGGCGGTGCAGATCTGTACGTTTCCCGCGCCAAGAAGTATGAATTCAACCGCGTCCTGCCATGCCTGTACGCCACCTATCCCCGAAACAGGGAGATTGATTTCGGGATCGATCGCGATCTGCTGCACCATGTTCAGCGCAATTGGCTTGACGGCCGGACCGCAATACCCCCCGTGAGCACCCCGGCCGGCCACTTCGGGCACCGGGTGGAATGTGTCCAGATTAACTCCTGTAATGGAATTGATCGTATTGATCAGTGAGATTCCGTCTGCACCTCCGTTCGCCGCGGCCCGCCCGACAAAACGGATGTCCGCGATATTGGGCGTGAGTTTGACAAGCACCGGTGTGCGGGCCACTTCCTTCACCCATGCGGTGACCATCTCCGTATACTCGGGCACCTGTCCGACGGCCGAACCCATGCCCCGCTCACTCATGCCGTGCGGGCAGCCGAAGTTCAGTTCGAGGCCGTCGCACCCGGTATCTTCCGTCTGTTTTACAATATCGTGCCAGGCTTCACGGTTCGTCTCGACCATCAGGGACACGACAACAGCGTGATCGGGAAAGGCCCGTTTGACTTCGGCGATTTCCGCCAGATTTGTTTCGAGTGTTCGGTCGGTAATCAGCTCGATATTATTGAAGCCCATCAATTTTCGACCATCGTAGTCGATGCCGCCATAACGAGACGACACGTTGACAATCGGTTCGTGGCCGATCGTCTTCCAAACGACTCCACCCCAGCCTGCCTCAAAAGCGCGTCGGGCCTGGTAAGCAGAATTCGTTGGAGGACCGCTCGCCAGCCAGAAGGGGTTTGGCGATTTGATTCCTGCAACGTTCGATGACAGATCAGGCTTTATCACGGGGCGGTTCGGTTCACGTTTTGATGCGCGGTTCGGTTCATGGTCTGACGCACGGTTCGGCTTCTGGCTTGATTCACGGTCTGATACATGGTTCGGCTCACGGTCTGATGCACGGCTTGCCGCAAAGAAATCGATCAATACCGGCGGCCGCCAGTTTTCCGTCCTGGACGGCGTCTACGATTTCAGCGCCTCGGCTCAGGCAATCTCCACCTGCAAAAAGTCCCGGAACCGGGGTTGCCCGGGTTTCGGGATCAACTCGGACGCGTCCGTCTTCCAGTATTTGAGGGTCAAATTCATTGAGCAGCCCCGTAGTCGGATTCTGGCCCAGTGCCTGAATAACCATGTCAGACTGGATTTCAAAGGTAGTTCCCGGAATGTCTTCGAGCACGGCCGAACGGCCTGTTCCGACCATGTTGAGCTTCACCATTTTTGTCGCCGAGATCACGCCAGATTCGCCCAGAAATTCGACGGGTCTGGTCATCCATTCGAACCGGACTCCATCGTCTCTGGCAAGCGCGTATTCGTAGGCGAAGGCAGACATCTCGAGCGCGGAGCGACGATAGGCGATCGTGACGGATTCGGCGCCGAGCCGGACTGCCTGTGTGGCCACATCGATCGCCGTATTGCCTCCACCAATTACCAGCACATGACGGCCGACACGACAGTCGCTGAGCGGCCCGGAGTGTGACTCGGCAATGAACTCCAGAGCCTCCACGATCCCCTTTGCGTCAGCACCGGGCACTTCCAGACTCGAGGTTGCACCCAGGCCGACTCCGAGAAAAACCGCATCAAATGATTTGTGCAGATCGCGCAATCGCCCGGCATCCACGGTTTCGCCCGTCCGAATTTCCACGCCAATGCTTTTTATGGATGCGACCTCACTCAGCGAAAAGGCCGTGGATATTTTGTAGGCCGAGATCCCGAACGTATTCAGTCCTCCGGGGACACTGTTGGCTTCGAAAACAACGACCGCGTGACCCAGACGCCGCAGAGAATATGCGCAAGACAGTCCGGCCGGACCGCTGCCGATAACGGCAATGCGCTTGCCGGTATCGGGGCCTGCTTCGTTTCTCGGAGGGCTTGCGTCTGTCGCGGATCTCTGCAGTCGCCCGATCTGAACCGGCGCCCGAAGCAATGTCTGGTCCACACAGGCCCCTTCGCAGAGGACTTCTGTAGGGCAGGCGCGCGCGCACGATCCTCCGAAAATATTCTCTTCAAAAATCGTATCGGCAGCGCCCGGCAGGTCGCTGTGCAATATCTGCCGGATGAAACGCGGTACGTCGATGTGGGTCGGGCATGCCCTCGTGCACGGCGCATCATAGCAATAGAGGCATCGGGATGCCTCCGTCCGGGCCTCGTCTGTTGACAAAGCCGGATGCAGGTCAGAGAAGTTCGCTGCGAGCTGCCCGGCGGACAACCTCGTTCTGGAAAGATGTGTATTATCGAGCATCTCAGGACATCCAGTTTGCCGTTCCAATGGACGACCACTTCGTGGTGACCTTTTTGGAGTTTGTCCAGAAGTCGATCGCCGAGTCACCGGTCAGGTCTCCTTCTCCGAATCGACTGTCGTTCCAACCACCGAAAGCAAAAGGTTCGCGCGGCACAGGTACACCGATGTTTACACCGATCATCCCCGCACTCGCCCTTTCGGTAAAATATTGCGCCGTGCCGCCCGAAGAGGTGTAAATGGCCGCTGCGTTTCCATACGGACTGGCATTTTCGATGGCCATCGCCTGCTCCAGGGTTTTGCAACGGATAATGGTAAGGGTCGGCCCGAAAATCTCTTCACACGAAGCCTCGTGCTCGGGCGAAGCGTGATCGATAATACAACCACCGAGATAATTTCCACCCGCCGGGGCGTCCTCCGATACGGCGTCTCGGCCGTCCAGGACGAGAGTCGCCCCATTTTCTGCAGCGCGATCAAGGTACCCGGTGATCCGGTCGTAGGCCTCGTTGCTGATGATGGCGCCGATATCCACTCCGGCTTTCAAAGCGCCCATTTTTTCGCGGATCAGCTCGAGAATCGGGTCCACGTTCCCGACGGCCAGCAGAACACTTGCGGCCATGCAGCGCTGACCGGCGCATCCGGCAACGGAGGCCACCACGTTCGTCGCGATCATCTCGGGATCCGCGTCCGGCACTACAATCAGGTGATTCTTGGCCCCACCGAGCGCTCGGACACGTTTGTTATTCCTTGTTGAGCGATGATAAACAGTCTCTGCAACCTTTGTCGAACCCACAAATGCGACTGCCTTGATGTCGGGATGATCACAGATCGCTTCCACGACTTCCCGATCGCCGTGAACCACAGAAAACACACCGTCGGGCAGGCCTGCCTCAGCCAGCAGCCTGCCGATTTCCATTGCGCTGAGTGGAGTCTGTTCGGAGGGTTTCAACACAAATGCGTTTCCGAGTGAAACAGCCATGGGAATCATCCAGAGAGGCACCATGAACGGGAAGTTGAAAGGAGTAATTCCCGCCACGACGCCCACCGGATAGCGGTACATTTTGCACTCGACGCCCGGGCTCACCTGCTGAATGCTTCCGGAGGCCAGTTGAGGCAGACTCGCAGCATATTCGAGACATTCAACGGCGCGTAAAACGCTGCCCCTGGACTCGGCGAGGGTTTTTCCGTTTTCAAGAGTTACAATTTCCGAGAGATGGTCAATCTGATCTTCCACGAGTGTTTTCATCCGGAACATCACCTGCACGCGATCCTTGAGAGGTTTTGCAGCCCACTCCACCTGCGCTTTCGTTGCCGATTTGACAGCCTCGTCCAGCTCTGAAGCCGTCGAGAGCGGTACGGACCCGATCTCCTCGCCGGAGGAGGGATTCAGCAACGGAAGAAAACGAGGGGTGGCGCTTGCGGTAAGTTTTCCTCCGATCAAGTTTTGAAGTGTGCCCGGGCCTCCGGACGCTCCGGAATTCTTCGCGCCGTTTACGTCGGTCGCGGTCCCGCGGCTTGCAATTTCGGTCATAATATTCTCTTGTTTCAGGTCTGGTTTGTTTCCGACGTGAGCGGTTCTACCAGCCCCGCCGTCTTTCTGGGAAGCCACTGCCCTCTTCCTGCCTCGCCGACTACCTGGTAATCATCCACAATCACGTCTCCGCGAGAAAGGGTGGTACGCGCGAAACCGGCCAGCGACCATCCTTCGTAAGGCGACCAGTCGGCATTCGTCTCCATGGCAGAAGGGTCAACGACAATTTCGTGTGTGGGGTGAATGATGGCCAGATCGGCATCGGCACCCACCTGAATGGCTCCTTTTTTCGGATAGAGTCCCATGATCTGAGCCGGATTTGTAGACAACTTTCGGCACATCTCTTCGATCGAAATCCGTCCGAATCGAACGCCGTGTGTGTACACAATGGGGAGCAGCGTTTCGAGGCCGGGAAGACCCATGGGAATCTTGGTGAAGTCGCCCTCCCACATGGCTTTTTGCTCGCGAGTGAACGTGCACGTGTCCGTGGAAACGACGGAAACTTCGCCGCTGCGCATTCCCTTCCATAATCGCTGGACATCCTCCTGTTTCTTGATCTGAGGGCAGCAGGCCCACAGATGACCGTCTTCTTGGTCGAAGACCGAGTCATCCAGGACCAGGTACTGCGCACAGGTCTCTGCGAGTACCGGAACACCCCTCATCTGCGCATTTTTGACGATATCCGCGCCTTCGGCCGTCGACATATGAACGATGTACAACTGACCTCCTGTAATTTCACACCACATCACCGCACGCTGAATGGCTTCGGCTTCGATAAAATTCGGACGGCTCATCGGATGGAGCCGGGCGCCGTATTGCTTCATCAGCTCGGGTGTATGGTGCCGGGCGATCAATTCATCGAGAATGCGGGCCGATTCGGCATGGACCAGCAACATGGTGCCGTTTTTTTTCATGATCTCGAGCGTCGAAAAGAGGGCTCGGTCGTCCGATTGCCACCCCTCGGATTCGTAAATCATGAACTCCTTGAACGTGGAGAAACCGCTTTCGATCATACCTTCAATCTGATCCTTGTGTTCGTCCCAGCGGGTTATACAGATGTGAAAGGTGTAGTCGATGAGCGCCTTGCCGTCGGCTTTCTTCTGCCACGCGTCGGCGGCATCCTGCAGTGAGTCGCCTGCGAACGGAATGGCGAAGTCGATGAGCGTGGTCACTCCGCCCCGTGCTGCCGCGCGGGTCCCCGAGTAATAATCGTCCGAAGAGACGGTGCCACAAAAAGGGAGCGCGAGATGCACGTGCACGTCGAGGACCCCCGGAATCACGAAATGGCCGGACGCGTCTATCTGCTCTGTGCCGCCCGACTGCGCGATCAGGTCTGTTCCAATGGCAGCAATCTTCTCCCCCTGGATTCCGATGTCTACCTTCTGGCTTCCGCCGGGAGTAATCACCGTTCCGCCCGTTATGATCTTGTCCAGTTTCATGGGGTCATGGTATAAAGTCAAAAAGTCTGCGATTCAGCCAGCCGCAGCCGTCAGGCTCTCGTCGAGTACGCTGACCGCAAAATCGGCGTCCTCCGCGGTGATGCACAGTGGTGGTTTGATGCGAAGCACATTGCCGTAGAGTCCGCCTTTTCCAAGCAGGACTCCACGTTCGCGGGCGTCTTCGAGCACAGTGGCGGTCATTTTCGAGGCCGGAGTTTTCGTTTCCCGGTCTTCAACCAGTTCCACGCCGAGCATGAGCCCTGCCCCCCGGACATCGCCTACCGCTTCATGTTTTTGTTGGAGTCCTTCCAGCCCATGTTTAAGGCGCTCGCCTACGACGCGGGCGTTTTCCTGAAGACCGTCTTCCTCAATCACATCCATCACAGCCAGACCTACGGCCATGCTCAGCGGGTTTCCGCCATACGTATTGAAGTGAAGCCTGTCCGTAAACTTGTCGGCAATTTCGCGCCGGGTGGTGACCGCCGCCATCGGGGTTCCGTTTCCGATTCCTTTTGCCATCACGACGATGTCGGGCACGACTTCAGCACGCTCAAATCCCCAGTAGTGTGTTCCCAGTCTGCCGAAGCCGGTCTGCACCTCGTCGGCGATGCACAGGCCGCCATGTTTGCGGATGATGTCATAGACGGCTGACAGGTAACCCTGCGCACCCTCTGTTACGCCGCCTACTCCCTGAATGGGCTCCGAGATAAACGCTGCCACCTCGCCAGGGGTAGAAAACCGCAATAAATCCTGGACTTCTTCTGCGCTTTTCCTTGCGATTTCCGTCGGCGTACCGTCGAACGGATTTCGGTACGGGTCCGGACACATGGCGTGGTGAATCCGTGCGCCCAGCGGGATGTCCCTTTTCCATGTGTGATGGCTCGTCATTGCTGCCGAGCTCGACGACATGCCGTGATACCCGTTCCTGAGGGCGATTACATCGGTATTGCCCGTAAAGGCTCGAGCCATATTGATCGCGAGTTCGTTGGCCTCACTCCCGCTGTTTACGAAATAGGTGACCTCCAGGCCGTCGGGCATTTTCGAGGCCAGTTTCTCGGACAACAGAGGAAGATTCGGGTGTAGGTATATCGTGGTCGCATGTACAAGGCGCTCGGCCTGCCTCGCGATCCGCTCGGTGATTTTCGGATGGCAGTGCCCGCACGAGACCGTCACGATCCCGGCAAGCATATCAAGATACCGTTGCCCTCTCTCGTCGAATAACCACTGCATGTGGCCGTCCACGATCATGATGGGATCCGAATAGAGCGTAAAGACAGACGGGTGCACAAAACGCGTACGCAAGGCAGCTATTTCGTCGCGCGACGGCCCCTCGTAGACAGGCGGGGTGAAATCGCATGCAGGCATCGCGAGAGTGGATGCAACAACCGCAGGATTGGCGGCAGGCGGCGGTGTAGGAGATGATGGCGAATGCGGCGACGACGACGGCGGCGACGATGGCGAATGCGACGACGATGCGGCGACGACGGCGGCGAGTTCTGCGGTGTATTCATATTTATTCTTCGTCGGATACCGGAAAAACCACTGGAACAGACGGTGGGATGGCTTTGGTAAAAATCACGTAGAAAAGCATCGAAAGCGCCAGACTGACAAACCAGGAGTATGTGTAAAGAGATTCAAGCGCAGGGAAAAACGAAATACTGCCATGCGAAGCCTGAGCAAGAAACCCCGGTACATTCGGGAGTATCCCCAGAATCATCGCAGTGACCGCGCGCCAGTTAATCCCGGAGCCGCCATAGCTGTAAATGCCATTCGGGTTAAACAGTTCATCCGTGTCAAGGTGCATGCGCCGAACTATAAAATAATCCGCGATCATGATTCCGCCGATCGAGCCGAGCAGTGCGCCATATCCGATGAGCCAGGTAAACACATAATTCGACAGGTCGGTGTAGAGCCGCCAGGGGAAAATCAGAATGCCTATCACGCCGGTGATGAGTCCTCCGCGCCGGAAACTTATGACCCTCGGCCAAAGATTGGAAAAATCGTTCGCCGGGGAGACCACGTTCGCGGCGATGTTGGTAGAAAGTGTGGCTATTGTGAGACCGAACAGTGCGAAAGCGATAATGAGCGGGCTTTCAAACCGCCCGATCAATATCACGGGATCCCAGATGACTTCGCCGTAGATGAGAACAGTCGCGGACGTCACGGTAATGCCTATAAAGGCGTACAGCGTCATGGTGAACGGAAGGCCGATGAGTTGTCCCAGCATCTGATCGCGCTGAGACGTGGCATACCGCGTGAAGTCCGGAATATTCAGTGACAGCGTTGCCCAGAAGCCCACCATGGCCGTCAGGTTCGGCCAGAAAGCCCGCCAGAAACTGAATTCTCCTGGCATTTCACCCCGCACGAGTTCGATCGTATCATCAGAAAGCACCTTCGCGAAACCACCTCCTTCCTGCACCGCCCACCAGAGCAAACCCAATCCGAGAACGATGAGAAACGGAGCTGCGAGGGTTTCAAGCAATTTAATAGACTGAATCCCGGCCAGAATGACACCGATATTGATCGCCCAGAAAATGAGGAAGGAGAAAAGCTGTCCTGGAGAAAGCCCCAGAATCGGTATAAAATCTTCCGGACCCGCAGGCTGAAATCCCATCAATACACTCGAAAGCGTATAAATGGCGGTTCCACCTATCCAGGTTTGGATCCCGAACCATCCGCACGCCACGAGGGCTCTCATGATGGCCGGGATATTGGCCCCGACGGTGCCAAAAGAAGCCCGAAGAATCACCGGGAAAGGAATTCCGTACCGGGTTCCTGCATGCGAATTCAGAATCATCGGAATGAGTACAATGAGATTACCCAGCAGCACGACCAGCATAGCCTGCTGCCAGCTCATTCCCTGTGAGATCATTCCGGCCGAAAACGTGTAGGTAAGCACGCTGACGGCCATACCGACCCACAGTGCAGTAATGGACCACATCCCCCAGGATCGCTCAGACTGGGGCACCGGGGCCAGATCCTCGTTATACAGATCCGATCTGGTGATATCAAACATGGTGGTTCGTCATGGTTTCACAATGGCCTTGTACGTATCCGGGCGTCTGTCCCGATAGAACTGCCATGTATTACGAACCTCACGAATCAGACTCAAATTCAGGTCTGCGACGATGACGGCGTCCTTGTCCCGGGGTCCTTCCTCCAGGATCTGACCACGCGGATCGCAAAAATAAGACGTGCCGTAAAACTCGCCGATGTTCCACGGCGCTTCAATTCCGGGACGATTGACTGCTCCAATGAAATAAATATTGTTGCAGGCCGCTGCCGGTTGCTCCAGCTTCCAGAGATACTCGCTCAATCCGGCTACCGTGGCCGACGGATTGAACACGATCTCCGCCCCGTTGAGACCCAGTTCGCGCCACCCCTCCGGAAAGTGACGGTCATAACAGATGTACACGGCAACTTTGCCCACGGCCGTATCAAAAACCGGATACCCAAGATTTCCCGGCCGGAAGTAGAATTTCTCCCAGAATGCGGGAAGACAATGGGGAATATGGATTTTTCTGAATTTACCCAGATACGAGCCATCGGCATCAATTACGGACGCTGTGTTGTAATAAAGTCCGGTAAGGTCTTCCTCGTACATGGGGACAACGAGTACGAGATTGAGCTCCCTGGCGAGGTCCTGCATGAGACGTGTGGTCGGGCCGTCCGGGATTCGCTCGGTCAAATCATACCACTTCGTATTTTGCTCTGCGGCGAAATAGGGACCGTTGAAGAGCTCCTGCAGACAGACCACCTGGGCTCCCTTTTTGGCCGCTTCACGGATCTGTTCGACGACCTTGTCGGTCATCGATTTTTTTATTTTCTCTATGGAGGAATCAGGACTCTCCGAGAGCGTGGTCTGAATGAGTGCAGCGCGTATTATTCTGTCTTTCAAAACGTCGGTCGGTTTGTTGGTGAATATCGCTAATTTAGCGTCATGACGTTCAATAACAAGCGATCCTCTCGAGTGGAACCGAGAACAGGATTTTACTTCCTGTATATATCGTAGCTTGAATGACGGACATTTCCCGTGGACAACAACGAAGGTCAACCTGACTCCCTATCCGGCAGGGCCACCGAATGATCGGTACAACGATTGGACAGTACGAGATTGAGAAGGAGCTCGGCAAAGGGGGCATGGGTGTGGTATATCTGGCACGCGACGCCAGACTGAACCGGCTGGTTGCCCTCAAATTCGTTTCTCCGTTTCTGACACAGGACCCTGAGATACGAGAGCGATTCAAACGGGAGGCGCAGGCGGCGGCCGCCATCGAGCACAATAACATCTGCACGGTACACGATATCGCAGAGACGGATGATGGGCGGACATATATCGTGATGGCGTATTACGGGGGAGAGACATTGTCGGAGCTTTTGAAAAAAGGTCCCGTTTCTCCGGACGAGACTCGCAGGATCTGTTTGCAGGTTGCCTCTGCCTTGGCCGCGGCACACAAAGCCGGTATATACCACCGCGATATCAAACCCGGTAATATTGGTCTGACAAAAGGAGGAGATGTCAAACTGCTGGATTTCGGGCTGGCAAAACTGACCGGTGCCGCAGAAATCACGAAGTCCGGGAAGACGATCGGAACGGTGGCCTACATGTCGCCCGAACAGATTCGAGGCGAGCGCGCCGATCACCGGGCAGATCTCTGGTCTCTGGGCGTGGTGATGTACGAAATGCTTACAGGTCAGAGACCCTTCAGAGGGGAATATGAGCAGGCCCTGGCCTATACGATTCAGAATGAATCTCCCGAAAAGTTGACCACGGATCAGGCCGGCGAAAACAGTATTTTTTCGTCGCTGATTGACTCTCTTCTGGAAAAAGACAGGGATGCCCGGATCGCGAGCGCGCAGGAGGTGGTTGGCGTGTTGGAGTCAGGTGAATCAGTACCGTCAGGCGGAGGGAGCACTTCGGATCTTGGTTCGGGAGCAGACTCCCGTTCGGGCTCAGGCTCCCGTTCAAGCTCAGGCTCAGGGTTCAGACCAATGGTGCGTCGCGGCAAAACACCGTTGGTTGCGGGCACAGTGGTCGCCTTGATTATCGTGGCCGTGTTGATCTGGAAACCTTGGGAAACCGGCGACGACATTCCCGTGGTGGTTGGGAGCGGCACTTCGACATTCCAGAAAATTGCTGTTTTACCCTTCTCAATTATTACCACACCCGAGTTTCATTTTTGGAGAGATGGTCTGGTAGATCTTTTAACTACCAATCTTGACGGGGCGGGAGCGTGGAGGACCGTCGATTCCAGAAAGATTTTATCGACCACAAGTGGACCGGTTAACAGATCCCTGACGACCGAGGACGCACGTGAGTACGTTCGCAGTCTCGGCGCTTCACTGTTCGTACTCGGGAGCGCCGTAGAAGCCGGCGGTGAAGTTCGAATACGCGCAGTATTGTATCGAGTGGACGGTGCCCTGGAACCGGTCGGTGAAGCGAAATCCGAGGGTTCGGATTTATTTGAAATGGCCGACAACCTTGCCCAACAACTCCTGGCCTCAGTCGGAGGTGCGCAAAGTGCACGCGTAAGCAAGATTGCAAGTATGACGACAGGCTCGATTGACGCGTACAAGGCGTATCTCGACGGAGAGAGTGCTTTTCGTCAGTCGAATTTTCCAGCTGCTCTCGACGGTTTTCAACGCGCCACGGAAATCGACAGCACGTTCGCAATGGCATGGTACAGAATAAGCACGACTTCCAACTGGTTGATTCGACCGACGATCGGGCTAAAGGCTGCAAAGAAAGCGGTATTGAACTCGGACCCGCTGTCTGATCGTGACAGAAGCTTGCTGCTGGCACAGTTGGCTTTTCAGCGGGGGGTGATGGAAGAAACTGAAGCCCTTTACCGTCAGCACATCGCTACGTATCCGGAAGAGACGGAAGCCATATATAACCTGGCCGAGTTATTCTTCCATAACGGATCGTATTTCGGCAAGCCGTTTCGCGAGTCCAAGACCATGTGGAATCAGTTGCTGGAACTCGAGCCGGACAATGTGCCTGGATTGGTTCATCTTGCCCGTATAGCTGTAGCGGAATCCGACACTTCTGAATTCCTGGCATTGTTTGACCGGATTGGGTCGTTCGGCGACAGGGCGAGTGAGCTGCTTGTCTTCAAGACGTTCATGACCGACGACCCTGAGGATGTGGAAAGGGCAATCGTTTCACTCCGCAACGAGGAGGAATCGATCCTGGGAGAAGTTATTACGATGATTGGTCTTGTTATTGACGACGAATCAAAGATTCAGATTATCTGGAACGAGATCGGGCAACCGACACGGTCGAACTCCGTGAAAAGTATGGGATTGATTTTTCAATCCCAGATGATGATGATGCGTGGTGAGTTTGAAAAGGCCCTTCGAGTCAATGATATTGTGATGCGTTTGGGCCCGCCGAAGGCAATTCTATATCGTCATTATCAATCACTCTTGCCATTCAGAGTGAGGAATGGGTCGGAACTCGATCAGACCATTCTTGAATTGGAGCGATGGGACACGGAGGATGTAGTCGACGATCCGATTCCAGGTCCGTTGTTTTCCATCCATAACGGACTTTATCCTGTACTCCAGAAGTACCTGTTGGGCGTCGCACTTGTAAAGAAGGGAAAGCTGCAACAGGCCGAACGAATGGCCGACGAATTGGAATCTATACACATGGACGCCGGGGAAGAGGTAAATATCTACCTTCGACTCGCCGCCGGTATCCGCGGCCGAATCGCAGTGAAGGAGAACCGGAATTCAGAGGCGGAGGCATTTTTGAGAGAGGCGACCGCGCCCGTCTTTTACAGCACAAGGACTCTTTCTCCTTTCTTTTCCGGCAGTTCCGAAAATTACCTGCTTGCTGGATTACTTGAATCACGCGGCCAATTGGACGAGGCGCTCAAGATCTATCAGTTGTTCGATGACGCTTCTATTTTTGAACGCGTTTTCCAGGTTCCAAGTGCACTGAAAAGGGCGATGATCTACGAGAAGACCGGAGACACTCAAGCCGCTCTGGAGCTGATCCGGAAAGCTGAAAGCTTATGGTCTCGCGCCGACGAGGAGTTCCGACCGATGTTGAACGAAGTCACGGACCTGAAAAAGAGACTCAAGACCGCTCAGTGATAATCAGTATCAATCCGAGGTACGTGCTCCGCTGCGTTCACTGAACACGTATCCTGCAATAAGAGCCAGCCCGACGGAAGGTGCCATTTCACCGACAAGTGCAACATATTCTCCGACCATCGGCAGTGCGCTGAGCCCGAATTTAAAGAGTGGAATACTCAGGAATCCTGTAATCATCGACGCGACCACGCCGCGGTAAGAGAAGCCATCCCAGAAGAGCGACAGAATGATTGCCGGGACAAAAGTAGCCGCAATTCCAGACCAGCCGAAAATCGAGAACCAGAATACGGTTCGATCAGGGGAGATCACGGATACGATCATGGCCAGTCCAAGAGCCAGAAAGGCCATAACGAGCGTTACGACTCGCGAGCGAAGTGTCAGCGATTCGTTGGGGAGATCCGGATGGTAGAGCTGCTGATAAAAATCCCTCACGAGCGCACTTGACCCCACAATGAGTAAAGAGTCGATGGTCGACATGATTGCCGCCAGAACCGCCGCGATATAAATTCCGACCACAACAGCCGGGAATAGGTGCTCTACCATCATCGGAAGTACCTGCTCGGCGGCGCCTCCGAGAACGACATGGACATCCTGACCCGGTCCGGTTAACACATATCTTCCGAACATTCCCGTCAGCACGGCGCCGGTGTCCGTCAGAATCGTAAAGGCGACGGCAACCCAGCGGCCGCGCAAAATTTCCGATTCGCTCCGGATCGACATGAAGCGCACAAAAACCTGCGGTGAGCCCAGGAAACCGATACCGATTGCCGCGTAACTGACTATCAGCAGCGTATTCTTGAGCGTAAAACCGCCCACTCCCCAGAAGTGTGTAAGCCCCGGATCTATTTCGTGGAGTCCACGGAGAAGCGTTTCACCCTCGGGCACACTCAGCATGGCAAAAACGGGCAACGCCACGAGGCCGAAAAGCATGATCGACCCCTGAAAAAGATCAGACCAGGCCACGGCAATGAAGCCGCCACTGAATGTGTAAAGCACGACTACGCCAAATCCCACCAGGATCCCGATATAATAGTCCCATTCCAGAAAGCTCTCGAATGCTTTTCCGGTGGCGTCGATCTGAGCGCTGACGTAAATCGTCACAAATATGGCCAGCGCACCGGCAGACAGGATTCGCAAGATGCGTGCGCGATCTGCCCCCTGCTCGCCGTCGCCAGCAAATTTGGCTACCAGATAGTCCGGGATTGTAATAGATCCCAATCGATCCGTCTCCTGTTTGAACGGTTGGGCCATGAAAAACCACGAGAACCAGACACCCAGAACCTCTCCCAGTACAACCCAGAGCGCACTGATTCCGACCGTCGCGCCAAGGCCTGTGAGTCCGAGCAGCAACCACGCAGACTCGCCCGTTGTTCGGGCAGAAAACGCGACCACCCAGAAGCCCAGTCCCTTTCCTCCCACATAGTAGTCGTCAAGGTTTTTTACCCTTCGCGAAGCCACGAAGCCGATACCGGCGAGGACGAGGAAATAGAGTAACAGAACGATGTATGTAGCGGTCATACTCCGTCTTCTTCAGATTCGCCGGATCGTTCGGATTCGATTGATTCGCCGGATCCTCCAGATTCGCCGGATCCTCCAGATTCGCCGGATCCTCCAGATTCGCCGGAGTCGTCGGATCGCCCGGATTCGCCGGATCGCCCGGATTCGCCGGATCGCCCGGATTCGCTGGATCCTCCAGGTTCGCCGGATCCCCAGAGAGAACGAAAGAAATAGCTGAGAAGCAGAAACCCGCCCCCGAATCCCATGAAAACGATAACCTTCCAGATCATCTCCAGTCTTGCGAGATCGATAAGGAATAATTTGAAAACGATGAGTCCGAGTGTCACGATGCCCAGTTTCCGAAGAAACGCGACATTTTTTCGAAGACCGAGTACCAACAGAAGAGACGCATAAATTCCCCAGGAAATCGAAACCAATGCTTGCCCGTTTTGACCAGGTGAAAGTTCATGCAGCAGCCACGCGAGCACGCCGGCGTGAATAACCGCTGCATAGACTTTTCTTTCGGCTGCGGATTTGAATAATCGGGAAATCAGGAATCCACACGCCAGTACACCGAGATCTGTGGCCGCGTCAACACTTATTATCTGAATGCCCCCTGTGCGTGGTAAACTGAAGCGGTCGATCATCAGAAAGATGATGACCAAGTCGATGACGTGCCCGATGGTCGAAAGATTTTTATAGACATATCGGCTTGCAAGAGCATGCAGGATCATGACCTCAAACGTCAAGGCCAGGAGGAGCGCGATGTTTTCAAAAAGAACGAACAGGCTTGCAGTCAGAAACAGTATCGAAGCAAACCCGTGCGTGGGGGCATAGGGTTTCAGTGACGATCGCGACCAACAGAATGCAGCAGCCAGGCCATATATAATCGCATAAGCGAGGATAATGACACCCCAGGTTTGCTGATCAAGTTGCCAGATCGGGACCGAAATTACCATGGACAACGTCCCGAGGAGCGGTATGAATACGAAAACGCGTTGCATCATGTATCCGCGGGTCCGCTCTGAAACATCTCGCCGGCGTATACCCGGAAGCGTGGGTCGAAGTTTGAGCGGATTGTGGTTTGAAACGACTTCGCGCGCAATCGGCGTGAGACCATAAACGAGCCATCCCAAAACGATTCCGAATTGAACGGAAAGCTGCTGATTCAAATCCGTATTCGACTTGTCCCCAAAAAGATCGAAAACAGTGATGAGAAGTACGATACCGGCGCCCACGAACGAAAGCCATAACAACGGCCTCCAGCCGCGAAACCAGTAAACGGTCACCGATCCGACAATCATCAGTGACACATATGCCATCAATCCGGGAACAGACGAGGATTCGGTGTAGAGAAGGAACGGAGTCGCGAATCCACCGAGGCACGCGATGAGCGCTGGAACGGCTTCGTCCAGAGCGGCGGAAACGAAGAACGATGTCACCGTAATGGCGATCATGATGCCGAGCGCAATGGAAAACGGAATCAGCCCGAGTATCTGATATGCACCAAAACAGGTGATGTAAAAAGAAACGATTCCAGCTCCGAGAAGGAACAGGCTGAGCCGTCGTCGATTTTCATAGAGTCGATAACCAGATGACAGGAGCACAGCGCCGAGACCTGCACCAAATAAAACCCGAATTACAGGCGTCAACCATCCCTGATCAACCGAATGCTTGAATAAAAAGGCGAGACCCAGTAGGAGCAGCGCAGTGCCGATTTTGTTGAACCAGTCTTCCGTGTCCCGGATTTTTTCGAGAATTCTTTCGAATCTGTTTTGTCGACCCAACAGCTTGCTCAACTCTGGTGCGGTTCCCGGGTCGACGTGGGTGTGGTCACGACGCAGTGGGTTGATGTCAGGCTCACCGGGCAGCAAATGCTCCCTGCCCTTTTCTCTCAAAATCGAACTGTCGAAAGGATCAGGACGGGCAATTTCTGCCCGTTCCAGACCACGTTGTTCTCCCACCTCTTTTTCTTCTGCGAGTTTCTTTTGTCGCCGGAGAATTACGCGTTCGATTCGAAAAAGCGCCTTTTCGAGCCGTTCGACCCTGACTTCAAGTGACTTCCGGGAATCATTTTCCATATCGGAAACGTGGATTATTCGGCTTGAGTATCACCCGGAGCAATGTAGTGTCTGTTAACGCCTCCTGAAAGTGCCCGTTTATAATCACCATTCTAACATTTCACCATAACAATTCGACCGTCCAACGGGTATTCACGACAACCAGGGCACTACCACCCCGACCAGATCCCGAAGATGTCGATCTTTGCGTATTGTTGCGAGTCTTATGGAGTCACATATTAACGGATAGAATGAATATTCATTTTTGCTCCCGGCCCAGGCTCTGCTCTTGGCTTTGCTCCTGGCCCGTCCTGATCCTTTGTGTTGTCTTGCTTGGTTCGTGCAGTGACACAGCCATTGATCCGTTTGAAAACGATGAAAAGTATTTCACCGTTTACGGTTTCCTGGACGATCTGGAAAACACGCACGTCCTGCGGGTAATTCCCGTGACCCGTCGAGCGGAACGCATAGAGGGCGTGGGTGACGCTCAGGCGAAAATAGATGCGGAAGTTTTTACAACGGACCTGAATTCCGGTGTCCGCACAAAATGGACCCACAATCTGGAAAAATTATCAGATGGTTCGTTCGGCCATATTTACAGGGCCAGTTTTCCGGTGACGGCCAACAAGAGGTATAAACTCGAAATTATTCGGTCGGATGGGATAAAAACAACCGCCATAACCAGGGTGCCTTTTATCAGTGAGGCCGACCTGTTCGAAATGGGTCCGGAAATCATCTCGGAAGATTCTTCGCTCGTTTACCGCGATATAAAAATCCCTCGAATTCCTTCTCCGTGGGATATCCAGGGTATATATCTCTGGGGCGGTGGGGGTGTTGATGATATCAGGATCAATCGACGAATCTATGTGCCATATGGTCGTGCCGGACACCGGACGGACGACGGTGGCTGGCAGATACGTATAAATATTTCCGACGATCAACGGTATGTACGGGAAAACGTGAAGCTGTCCATCGAAAACAATCGGATCGATGAAAATACGGCTGTCGGTGTTTCTGCGATGGGTCTTCAAATTCGTATGCTCGACGAAGGATGGGACCCGCCGAATGGAATTTTCGATCCGGAAATTCTTTCAAAACCGGGCGTATTATCAAACGTCGAGAACGGGTACGGCTATTTCGGATCGGTCGGTTTGTACGTTCAGGAATGGAATATTGAACACCTCTCCGTGCTGCTCGGGTACGATTTCTGAGGCGAGCGCATCCGCAGTCATGTTTCTGACGTAGGCTCCGGTTTTTACCGGAGAACATCTTTTTTCGGAGGAATGGACCGAATGTGGAAAAAGCAAATGAGGGAATTGTATGTTTAAGCAACTGATACGTGCCATCAAAGCACGTCTGATGTTCTGGCGCCGCGTCCCGTAGGTGGTTGCGGCCAGTCTGGCCGTTCACCGCTAAAAATACAGTTACCATAACGATGCTCGACTGGATTTCCGATCCGCAGGCGTGGATTGCACTCGCGACGCTGACTGCTCTTGAAATCGTACTTGGTGTCGACAACATCATCTTTATCTCGATTCTGTCGAATCGGTTGCCTGAAGCCCAGAGAAATAAAGCTCGAGTTTCGGGACTGGCTGTTGCACTCTTCGGTCGTATCGGATTGCTTCTGTCGTTGACGTTTATCATGCGACTGACGGCACCACTGTTTACCGTGTTTGACCTGAGCATTTCGGGAAGGGACATCATCCTTATTCTGGGCGGCCTGTTTCTGCTGGCCAAGGCAACGCGCGAAATTCACGCTGCCGTGGAGGGAGAAAGTGATGACAGGGAAGTTATCCAGAAGCCCTCTTTTTCTTCCGTACTGATTCAGATTTTCCTGCTGGATCTGATTTTTTCGCTCGATTCCGTGATTACGGCGGTTGGAATGGTCGACATCGTTCCCGTCATGGTCATCGCCATTGTCATTGCCGTTCTGGTCATGATGGTGTCGGCTCGAGGGATATCTGGATTCATCGAAAAACATCCAACCGTGAAAATGCTGGCGCTTTCATTCCTGATGATGGTCGGGATTGCCCTGATCGCGGAAGGATTTGGAATTCATATTCCACGCGGCTATATCTATTTCGCGATGGCATTTTCCGTGCTCGTAGAAATGCTCAATATTCGCTCGGGACGACGCAAGACAAAATCAATCGCTGTTACCGACACCCCGCTTTCGTGATTGTTATTCGGCCCCACGCTTGATGACGATTACGGTGGCATCGTCTTCGAATAGATCAGATTGGTGATTCAGGGAAAAAGCGGTCTCGAAGATGAGATCGACCAGTTCTTGAGCGTCAAGGTGGCGGTTTTCCTGTACCAGTTCTATCAGGCCTTCCATTTCCCAGGCCTCTCCGTCGGGAGTTTCCCGCTCCGTAATTCCATCCGTAAACAGAATGAATATTCCATTCTCGGGAAGAAAGGCGTATGAGCGCTCCAGAGGAATATTTGCAAGTGGGCCCATAATTGTTCCGGTTGGTGAGAGATACGTTACCTCGTCACCGGCTATGATCAAGCCGGGTACGTGCCCGGCATTGGCATACAACACGTTTCCATTGATTTCCAGTTCGGCATAAAAAAGTGAAATAAAACGCGTTGAATACGTAGATCGATGAATAACAGCGTTCAGCTTCTTGAGGATGTACAACATCTTGAGGTGAAGCCCCATTCCCATCCTCATTCCCACCATGACATCGCGAACCAGCAGTGCGGCGGGTAACCCATGACCGCTGGCATCTCCAATGACAACACCCAGAAGCTCATCACTCAGGTCCAGAAAGTCGAACAGGTCACCCCCTACTTCTTCGGCCGGATCGGATCTGGCAGCGATGTCGTAACCTTTGAACTGCGGGAGTTTCGAGGGCAACAAACTTCTCTGAATGGCAGCGGCCTGTTCGAGATCGCTGTGGGCGGCATCTGCCCGCATCTGATTATTCAGTGCCGCCCGGACTCCGTTGAGACAGAAAGCGATCTCTTCATAATTCCAGCCCGGAGTCAGGCAATAGACAATCATCCAGCGGTGTAACAATCCTCGATTTACAATAAAAGCCACCGGTGTACACGATGTGTCGGTGCCATCCGGCATGAAAAACGATTTGGTCTCCAGGTCTTCAAAAATGCGCCCTTGATTGTCCACGATATCGGCAACTTCATCCGAGTCGCTCGAAAACGACGATACAAAGCCTGATTTCTCGGACGTAAACGAGCGTAATTCGAATTGTTTACCGACTTCCTCGTAGAGGTGCCCCGAGTGCATACGAAGCTCATCTCCGAATTCCTTTTCGAGCTCGCTGACGATATGCTCCAGAAAATCGTCCGTCTTGTGTAATTCGGCGATTTCCCGGAGGAGACGATCCATCTTCCGGTAAAAAACTTTGGGTT
>JACZYD010000002.1 GCA_022571255.1 Bacteroidota bacterium | reverse complement strand
CCATCGCCGGTGTGTACAGTCAAACGCTGCTCCGCTAATTCAGCAGAACCATCCTTTTCATTTCGATACTGTCACCCATATCGGAAATGTAAAAGTACATACCGCTGGCCATTCGAACACCACTGTCGTTCGTTCCGTCCCACGTCACCGTGTAGACGCCTGTCGACTGAAATCCGCTCACCAGTCTTTTGACAGTGCGTCCCAAAATATCCCGGACATCTATCTGCACGTTCATATCGCTGAACAGGGAATATTTTATGGTTGTTGACGTCGAAAAAGGATTCGGGTAATTCTGTTCGATTCTGAACTTTTCCGGGACGACAATGGATTCGCGTTCTACAAATACAGGCGTTTGTCCATCGAACTTATACGTGTATTCGCCGACGGCATATGCCAGGGTCGGGCTTACTACAAATATTCGATTGGTTCTCCCGTCAAGCCCACCGTTCGGATTGGAGTCTTCGTCAAAGCCCGGAATCTGCGTCCACGTCAGGCCGCCATCCGTCGTCATGGAGGTCGTACCGCGGCCGGTTGCCCATCCTGTGTCTGCCGTCAGAAATCCGATTCCCTGCAGTCCCGCCGATTCGGTGCTTCCGGGTATCAAGAGCTCCGTCCACGTCAGTCCTCCGTCGAGCGTTTTTAACACCTTGGCTGATTGGCCCGGGGGGGCGTTATTGTATTCTACGGAAACATACCCCGTGAGCTCTGTCGGAAAAGAGATTTTCCAGCCCCACTCGCCCATTACGCCGGGCGCGCGCGTGCTCTGAAAAACTTCCGTCCAGCTGGCGCCTCTGTTGGTGGTACGTAGAATGATGGCGTTTCCGTCAAAACTTGACCCGGTACCACCCACAGCAATACCGACATCTTCATTCTGGAAATATACGTCGATCAAAGTGCGCACATTGCCCCCCAGGATGCGCGAGGACCACGTAATCCCTCCGTCGTTACTCTTGATAAACCACGGGTCTTCGAAAAACGAGCCCACACCGTAGACGACGTTGCTGTTCACCGCCCAGAGGCCGCAGAGTCCGCGGGGTGTCGAGCCACGAATTCGGGAGCTGATATTGGTCCATCTTTCTCCGCCGTCGCGGGTTTCATAAAGCACACGGCTCGCTGATCCATTTACCGTTCCGATCCATCCCGTATTCTCGTTCGCCATGGCGATACTTCTGAGGCGCAGCATACCGGTGTCGGGAGCAAACTGCAGGGTCCAAGACAGCCCTCCATCATCCGTTTTGTACACATTATCCGAACCGCTGATGATCCAGCCCGTGTTTTCATCGACGAATACAATGTCATCATGCCGATTGGAAGGAGTGGAAACAGGGCTGCCGGGAATGTGTGTCCATTTTGCGACCTGCGCAAAAATTTCGGTCCGGGGAGGACAGAGAAGCACGGCGACGAATACGGGAAAGAGTATTCTCAGTTGAATATGCATTGAACATTCAGTGAAAGGGGTATGGGATTGGGATGCCCTTGAATATCCGTGGTTCGAACGGAGCCGTGTGTGACGAGATGATTAGAAACAGGACGATCAGAAACAGGACGATTAATAGCGATACGATATATCAACGATACAACAAAAATATGAGCCGTAACAGGTCCATACAGACTGCTTGGCAGTAGACGATTTTGATTCTGACGTACATGATCTGCGGTACAAACGAGACGCATGATCACCGTCGTAATGGCCGCCATTAACGCTTCGACCAGCAGAGCGTGTTCACCCCGGGCCAGCGGAGCGTGTTCACCCCGGGCCAGCAGAGCGTGTTCACCCCGGGCCAGCAGAGCGTGTTCACCCCGGCGCAGCAGAGCGCGTTCACCCCGGCGCAGCAGAGCGCGTTCACCCCGGCGAGCGCCGCCACTTTCTGCCCGATGTGTCTTCCGTGGTCTCGACTCGTTTCTGCGAGCAGGAGTTGCTGCGTTGTTACTCACGCGTTTTTCAGGCTGGAAATTCACTCTGAAGTTTTCGGTAGAGAATCGGGTAGACGCAAGGTACATTCCATGCATGGAGACTCTTCAATTACCGACTTATGAAACCATGCTGAACGCATTCCAGAACAGGGATGCCTCTTTTGACGGCGTATTTTTTACCGGTGTGCGCACAACGGGCATATTTTTCAGACCGGCGTGTTCGGCGAGGAAGCCACTTGAAAAGAACATAGAGTTTTTCGCATCTACACAAGCGGCTCTTTTTGCGGGATACAGACCGTGCCTCCGTTCTCAAGAAACTTTGCTTTCCATTTGGAGAGTGTTACCGGATAGACCCCGTGCTCGCGGGCAATCTCGGCTTCGGTGCGCTCGCCCGTGAGGGCCTCGCGGACCAGGTTAAACTTGAATGTTTCGCTGAAATGCTTTCTCTTTCCCATAATATCTCTTTTGTGTATTATGGAAAGTTACCGATCCTGATCCTGCAATCAGGTTATATTCTTAGTCCTGTCTCTGCTACGAAGAAGGGGGCGCAGTTCCTCGCCGTCTGAAATGGACGCTGTTCCGACGCTCACCGTCAATCGGATTTCAACACCCCTCGGGCAAATGATTGCCTGTGCGTCGGACGAAAAGTTGCTGCTGCTCGAATTTGTGGACCGCCGGATGCTTGAGCGTCAGCTTGAGCGCATTCAGAAATACACCGGCGCCACGTTGGTGCCGGGCATAAATCAGGTTCTGAAGCACACATCAAGCGAACTCGTCACGTATTTCTCGGGAAAATTAAATTCTTTTTCCATCCCATTCGAAACAAGTGGAACTCCGTTTCAGGAAACGGTCTGGGCAGAGCTCTTGAAGATTCCCTATGGCGAAACCGTCAGTTACGCAGATCTCGCGGTTGCCATCAGGAAACCAACCGCGGTGAGGGCAGTGGCCAACGCTAACGGGCACAACCGATTGGCAATTCTTATCCCATGCCACCGGGTAATCGGTAAGAACGGATCGCTCACCGGTTATGGCGGTGGATTGTGGAGAAAACGGCGCCTGCTGGATCTGGAGAGTCGTCAGTTAACACTCGGACCGGAATTCAGTACACAGACTCGGGCCGGCTCGGATTCAGCGTGACTCAACCCGACTCTTCCTCGATACGACGTAGCGCAGAGAAGCGATCAGGGCGAGGCCAACTGTGACGGTCGGAGCGCCCGCGAGGCCGTATTTCAAAGAAAAATAAACGCCAGCAATTGCAGCGATCACAACATGTGCTACCGCGGCAAGCATTTCCTTCACAGGCGATGAGTGTGCCTGATTCTGTACCTCAGGCAAAAGGACAAAGAGGGCCGCGAATGGTATTACGCCCAGCAGCGGAATGATGGGCCCTGCGCAGAGGGCCAGCAGGACTGGAACAGAGTGCGTGTTCGGCCATAATCGCCGCAGCACAATAGTTGCTGCGAAAACACTTATTGCGACGCCGAGCAGAAGCATGATTTCCTGCACAGAGACGGTAAACATTCGCCCGAACATGAGCTCTTCGACGCGGGGCCGGGCGAAGCTGGTCTTTGAGACGATCACAACTGAAACGGAAGCGGCGAGAAAAAAGCCGATCTGAAAAAACACACGCCTTGAGGTATCCGTCTTTCCCGAAAACAGAAAACGACTGATCAGCAATACGACGACGACTCCAGCGAGCGCGGCCGCTGCGGTCACGACCGGCAGCATAAGCCCTGTGACCGAACCCGCGACCAGACCAAGTGCGCCAATCTGGCCCACGAATAATCCCGCCGGGAGGCGCTCATTTTTATGCATACCCCCAGAAACATAAGCCAGAACCATGCCGGACAGTGAAAATGCCAGAATCGCATTTCGCGCATACTCTATGGTGAGGAGGTCTGGCATCACGCCCCGACTTCGTTTCTTTTACCGCGGTGGTAGGAGCGAATATACTCCGGCACGTCAACACCAGATGCCAACCGTGCATCCTCTTGAGGATCCAGAAATCTGCGTTCGACGGGCAGCACGCCCGCCCAGACGGGAAGCATATAATCTTCTTCGTCGTCCCCGACGGGTCCCGATCGCGTTTTTGCCGAGGCTGAATCTATCGATACACGGACCAGTGTCGTGGCGTTCATTTCTTTTGCGTTCGGATGACGCGCCTCCTTCCACCGCCCCGGCATGATGTGGTCTGTGAGTACCTGGAAAGCGTGCATTTTTTCGTCCTCATCTTCGATGGCGTGACCATGGCCAAAAAGTACGGCGGATCGGTAGTTCATGGAATGATGAAATACGGATCGCGCCATGACAAGACCGTTGAGATGGGTACAGGTAATACACACCGGATGCCCTTCTTTCACATGTTTCAGCAGCCGACTCGCTTTCGCACCGTGCAATAATATCGTATGCCGGCTTCTGCTGTGGAACGAGGAAATGACGAATGGTTGAGCATCCGCCACAAACCCCACATGACACAAAAGTGCGTCGTCTACGATTTCATAAATCGCCTTTCGATCGTATTCGCCACGCTCGGCAACACGCCTGACTATGTTCAACGGGGTTTTTGAAAAAGGAGGCATGTACTGCGTGTTTTATTATGGTGAAGAGTTGTGACAACCAAAAGTGGCGAACAACGGTGGAGATTCTTAGATTCAATACTTACACGCAGTATAGCAATGCCACCATTGCCTGTCCAATCCTCGATGGTCCAAGCCAAAATGATCATGTTCAAGCGTCTTCCATTCTGTTTTTTTGTATTTGTATTTGCCTCCTGTTCGACGGCCCAGGTTCCGTCAGTCGAGGATCAGATCGGTGCAGCGGTGCTCGCGGCTCCTGAGGAAGCAAGAGCTGAGGCTCGCGTTCTCGGATATGATCGCCCGGGCCACGTCGTCGAGCTGCGGGCCGGAAGCAACGAATTTGTTTGCCTGGCTGATAATCCTGAGAATGAAGGGTTCAGTGTCGCCTGTTATCACAGTGACCTCGAAGCCTACATGGCTCGGGGCAGGGAATTGCGAGAGGCGGGTGTGGGATTTTCAGAAAACCTGTCAACCCGCGCGGCCGAAGTCGAAGACGGCAGCCTCTCGTGGCCGTCCGAAGCTCGAACGCTATATGTTCGCTCCGGGTCGGAAGGAGCCTATGACCCCGAAACCGCTACTGCCGACTCTACATCGCTCCGATATGTGATCTATATCGCGTATGCAACGGCCGAGTCAACGGGTCTGTCCGAAAATCCGGGCGTACCGGGTGCTCCCTGGTTGATGAACAGCGGTTCGTTTCGGGCCCACATCATGATTATTCCGCCTACCAACTGACGTATTTGTACATCAGACGGATGAGTGGATAGGCCTCGTTCATGGTCTTAACGTCGATTTCAACCGTATAGCCATCGATGCGCTGCATCCCGGGTATCGCCTGAACAATATCGGCCCGCGTGGTGGACGAAAACCGCATACGCACGGTGACCGGTCTCGTGGTCGAATAGACGCCCACTGAGTCCAGGTTCTGAAGGGCTTCGACGGTCGCAGTTCGTAGCATTTCCAGGACCCGGGACGGGTGAATCAGCTCGGCGACCTGATTTCCGATGGCTGTTTTCGTGGCGACGGTCCGGGTTCCTGTCAATTCGCTGAATTGCCTGGCAAACGTTGCATCACCCGATGCCATGATGACCGGTACGCCGAGCGCACCGGCGAACGTTGCATTCAGTCCTCCTTCCCCAACCTCGGTGCCATTGAGCCACAATCCTTTGACAGAACCGGAGCCGGTATGCGCCAGAAACGCATTTTCGGTCCCGGCGCGGGCGTGATATCCAATAAAAATGGCTGCATCAAAAGAGGCGTCGAGCCCCTGAACCATGCCGAGCGGTTTGATATTACCCTGGATATAAGTCACGCGTGGATCGAGTTCCGTATGAAGCAGGTTCTGCATGTCACCGTGAGAATCATTGACCAGGATTTCGGCGTCACCTGCGGAAAAGATCGCTTCCACGACTGCGTTCACCTCGGCGGTCATCAAAACGCGTCCTCTGGCGTAGTCCTTCCCACTGCTCGACGTCATTTTTGACGTACCGATGCCGCCAATTCCTTCCATATCGACGGAGATGAATATTTTCGGTCCTTCCTGTGCGGCGGCCGGTATCCAGATGGCCGAAGCTCCAAGAAGCATGGCTGCTGCGACCACGGTGAACAATTTCGTTCTTTTCATGAGTGGTTCTATTTGTCTTTGTGTTCCCAATAGTTTCTTCCTCGATCTTCTTTCCTGCGCTCTCTGATCTTTTTCATCACCGGTAATCCATACCCGCAACTCGTTTGTGTTCGAGCGACATGGACCACAATCACCCGTCGCGGGCGCATGATGAGCTCCCCGCCAATTTCCTCACGAAATGATTCTGAAAGCGAAGGGTCATCAACAGGTAAGATCTTGCCGTATCCGTAAAGCCGAACAATAGCGGCCTCATCCTCTTCGAACGAACAGACCATCACGGTCACCGGTCCACCCAACCGGGCATGACGACCCGTTTCGTCTCCGCTTCCACCAAAATCCAGATACGCGACGTGATTCTGGTCGATAATATGAAGCTTGGTCGATCCTTTGGGTGAAATGTTGACCGGACCGACATCGTGTGGACCATCGACCAGCTCAGGATCCGCACTGGCTACGAAAAAGAGGTCCGATACTCGAATGAGACGGGCCTGATTATCCGTGATTTGTTCGTGGTAAGACATGCACTGCAAGTGTGATACGACTTCAATCGTCTGATGTGAAACCCGCCTCCCGGTGGCTGCCGTCGCAGAAGGGTTTGTTTTTTGACTGGCCGCAACGGCACAGAGCGGCTTTGGTACCGGACCATGTCGCCCGACCCGCCCCGGAATGAATGGTAAAGTTTCCATTGATCAGGAGAGGGCCATCTTTCGCCGCCGTTACTGTGAGCAGGCCTCCGTTATCGTTGTTCTGCTGGCCTGTCTGCCCGACCGCTCCCGTATCCTTGAATCCTCCCTCGCTGTGGCTGCCGTCGCAGAACGGTTTATTTTTTGACAATCCACACCGGCACAGAGCTGCCCGGAAGACGACGCCACCCATATCATCCTCGGCGCCATCAATATCAAGCTCACCGGTAAAATAGAGTGGTCCATCCGGTGCCACTCGTACCGTGTTTTCCAGATCTGCCGTTTCGCTTTGAACGTCGCCGTGCGGTAGAAATACAATCGCACCGCTCGGGCAGCGCTGCGCAACTTCGAGAATATGATCTACAGACACCAGGTCGGGCTGTCCGAATGGCCGGCGACCCAGTTCAAAAAGGTCGCTTTTGTCGCGCCAGCATTCTTCCATATGAATACAGAGGCGGCCATCCCACGACACGTCTGCTTCCTTGCCTTCGAAGCGGAGCACTTTCTTGTTTCCCATGACTCAGAAACCACTTTTGTCTAAAAACATTTTTGTCTAAAACCATTTTTGTTTAGAAACCATTTTGCCTAAAAACCACTTTTTACGTTTTCACATTCTGTTTTTTCGATAGTGTATACGGCACCGGCAAGTTTCCAACTTCCGCCCGACTTTATCAGCGTGAATATATCGATCCCGCAATGCGAAAATTCCTGATCGATATAGAAGTCGTACGCAGCCCAGACCATGGCGATCGGTCCACGGATCAACACGGTGGGTTTGTACATCGTTTCCACCAGGCGCCGATCTCCATTCTCAAGGCCATCGATAAAATTGGCGAATGAATTGAGAAACGCGGATCCTCCGTCGTCACCAGATTCATCCAGCCGAACGCTGTACATGAAGCCGTCTTCTCGCACTACCTCACGGGCCAGCTCCGCATCTTTTTCGGTCATGGCTTTGAAAAATCCGTTCACGGCGTTCAAAACAGCCTGCTCTTCGGTGTCCTGATCTTCGATGCCCTGAGCCTGGGCTGTACTCGCATGGAGAGCTGCCGCGAGCGTGAGTAATGCCAGCGCTGAAACAGTAGCTCGCGCCAGAACAGTAGCTCGCGCCAAAACTGTAGCTCGCGCCAGAACAGAGGCGGGCACCCGAGTAAATAATATCATTCTTGGCTTTCCTTTGTTGTTGTCATTTACCGCTATACCGGTTGTATTTGCGCAATGCTGCGATCAGTCGGTCGTGTGGAATGGCGTGCGCCGTGTTGCCGTCCACGCCGATCATCGTTTCGGCGGCGAGCATGGCGTTGACGATGGCTTCTTCCGTGGCGCTTATTGTGGCATCGAAGATGCGTCCGATCTGGTCATTGGGAAGCATCTCCAGCGACTGAATACCCCGGCGTCCGTGAGCGCCCGGATTGGCAGTTGAGAATGCCAGGAAAATATCCCCTGATCCGTTGCCTCCCTGGCCACCCATGCGGCCGATTCCCAGAGGAACACGCTGAACGACACGCTGCAACTGATGTGCAACCAGAGGAGCGTCAGTCGCGACAACGACAATGATGGAGCCCCTTCCGTTTGCTTCTGTGTCGGGTTGATATTCCGGCATCAAATCGGAGATTTCTTCCCCAACCGGAGCACCTGCAATACTCAGATTCGATCGTCCGCCATAATTCGCCTGCACTAAAACACCTACTGTATACGTTTCAGCTCCGATCTCGAAGACTCGCGACGACGTACCCGTACCGCACTTGAATCTGTGGCACATCATCCCCGTGCCGCCGCCAATGTTGCCTTCGGCCACCGGGCCCGGTTTTGCGCTATCCAGCGCTTCAAATGTATGATCACCGGTCACGTGCTGTCCAACAATGTCGTTCAGGAATCCATCATAGGTTTCTGCAACGACGGGGTAGGTGTACCAGAACGGGGTATCCTGATACCACTCCCGGGCCATCCATGCAACAGTGGCGTCTCGGACCACGCCAACGCTGAACGTATTGGTGATCAGAAACGGTGTTTCGAGAAAGCCGGATTCCCTTATCCACGTCGTACCGGTCATTTCGCCGTTGCCGTTGAGTGTATACCAGGCGGCGAAAACGGGGTCGTTTGTGCGCCCCCGGGGGAGGACCGCCGTCACTCCCGTACGAACAGGGCCTTCTCCGACTCTCAGCGCTCCTTCGCCTCGGATGATCGTTGAGAATCCGACCTCAACCCCTTGAACGTCGGTAATCGCATTCCACCGACCGGTCTCACCCCTGAACGGTACACCCAGGTCGCGGGCGCGGGGCTTATCCTGGCAAAACCCTGCCGAGAAAGAGACTGAGGTCATAAAAAGCAGGAAGACCATAGTTTTTGACTGATCGTTCAAAAACGAAAAATGATTACTTCTGACCGAATTTGAGAGTCTCATTCTGTATTCTCGCGATAAATGATGGTTCAAGGCCACCCTGATCCGTGCCGTCCCCGTTATTCACCCGGATGATACGATCATACAGCATTACATACGCAGATGTCTTGCGATGCAGGTAACCCTTGGGTGTTCATCGCGTAGTGGTTGGCATCTTTATCCCAATACTCCTGATACTGTGGACTGAACCATGCCTGTTCGAAATATCATGCCTGTAAGATTCATCCTGGTAATCTGTATAACCGTTCTTGTGGCTGCGGCCAACGTGTCAAATGACGGAGCGGCGTCTATCACGTTTCAGTCGCGCCCGGACGCGGATCCGGTTCCCGTCCCGGCGTTTGCATCCGGTTTGAGTACGAATAAAATAATCTCAAGTACCATACTGGGATACGACCTTCAATACCGCGTATTTGTGCCGGAAATTACACCCGGAAATACACCCGGAAATACACCGGAAATTACACCCGAAAACACGCGTCTGCCGGTCTTATATGTGACCGATGGTCAGTGGTATATCGGGCAGGGAGATCTTCCGGGACGGATGAATTCCATGATTCAAAACGGTGAAATCTCTCCGGTAATAGCCGTATTCGTAGACAACAGGGATCCCCACAACCTGTCCGACAACCGACGAAATTCCCAATTTTTCGGCAACGATGAATACGTTCGTTTTTTCCGGGATGAACTGGTGCCCGCTGTCGAAGCCGAATACCATGTTGGTTTACACCGCGAGGATCGAGTCATGCTCGGTCTTTCATTCGGAGGACTCAATTCGGCGTGTTTCGGATTGATGGCGGGCGATACCTTTCGCGGAATTGCGATGCAGTCTCCGGCGATGAATCCGGTGCGTACGATTCACCGGGCTTACCGGGACTCCATGAACCTGGATTTAAAAATATTCTTGAACTCCGGCACCGTGAACGACAACGAAGAAGCTACCCGCCGTCTTCGGGACATCCTTGAAGACAAGAACTACGAGATGTCATACGTCGAAGTGCCGTACGGACATTCCTGGGAGAACTGGAAACCGCTGCTCGATGACGTCCTGATTTATTACTACGGAGCCGACGCTAATTCTGACTGATTGTGCGTCCGTTCAGCGGCTGCACCGGGCGAAAATTCAACCCCATAATACCTCGAAGCCCGTTGATCTGCGTACTGGACATGATCAGCTGATTCTGGAGGACGATCCACGTGACTCCTTCCGTACAGGCAGGCGTTGTAAGAGATCCGTCATAGCGATAAAACGTTTTGGATTCCGGAAGGAAATCAAACGCGTTGAAAAACAGATCGACTTCAATCGGGTCGCCGGGTTCGGCAGGCAACTCACTCAAGATCGTCGCAATCGCTTTGTTTTCATTGCCAACCTGGACGAGCGCCGCCACATAGGCTACTTCTCCGTCGCTGCTTTCATGTACAAAATGAATCTCCCCGGGAGAAACGACACCATTAAAAGTGTGCTCAGACGTGGTGTGAAAATGAATTTCCTTAAGAATAAATGTCTTTTCGTTCACGGCGATCGAGCTTCCCGTGTCTACAAAAAGGTGAATCGTTTTGCTGTCGTTCTGGGCCCGCATTTTTGAACTCCCATATTTAAAAGCCCATGCTCCGATGTCAACTTCAGTGGTAACACTGATATCAATCGGGGACTGCCTCATCCCCGAGCCGCAGATCGCCCATTCCGACGCGATATTCGCCCACCGGGCAGGACCTTTGTCGGCGTAATCCCACACGGGTTCTTCAGGATCAGAATCCTGTTGCGTGTCACTGCTGTCGCAGCCGCCCACAAGAATCATGGCCAGAACAGCCCATATTGTAAAAAAAGCCTTCTTCAAGATAAACATATGGATTGAAGTCAGTTTATGATTCACCGTCGCTCGGCAGCCCACTTCCCAAAACAACGACTCCTTTCTGTTACGGTGAAGTCCAAAAAGAATGCCCTTGCTCTAAAGGAGCGCTTATCTCCCTGTTTCCGGGAGCGGTTATTTCTCGGGTTCCGGGAGTGCCCGAATGGCTGCAACGAATTCTCCGGCCAGTTGGTTCGGAACGGGAATGGTAAGATTGTATTGAGAAAACTTCCATTTCCCCCCTTCTTTGACCAGTACGCCGGTTCCACGAGTCAGACCAAGGTTTTCGTTTTCGAGCAGTTCATCAAACCAGGCGGTTTGCAGGTTATCCGAAAGAAAAATGTGTCGCTCGCTCATGTCGTATGTCCAGCCGTTGCTCCGAGCGGCATATCCCTGAAAATCCGACTTGGTCCAGCGCTCGGTGGCGTCTGTTCCCAGAAAGATGCTTGAATCGGTATAAAGATCGAAATACACATCCCAATCTCCTGTTGAAGCCGCTTCGTGAAGCGAATTGAGCATGACGTTGACAGCAGATTTTTCTTTGGCAATAGTCTGGGCGCGGGCGGGCAGGACCAGGCTGATTGTAACAGCGATAGCCATTATGATGGGCATCACGAAGATCGTTACGGCAGGTAAGGGGGCACGAAGATTCATATCTGAATACAGGTGGTTTATTGGCAGGTGCGGAAGAAAGCTGAATATCGAGGCGAAGTACGATTTCTGGCAACGGGTAAGGCTGGAAACACGATCATGACAGTCGCATATACAGTGAGAGCTCAAAAGACCAGCATCATTTCAGCGCGAAAAGCAAGAAATCATGAGCGAGAACAATATAGAGACGTATACGGGTAAAGATCTCGCTGCCATTCGCAGGAGAGGTGAAGGGCAAACCAATTGGGTCCGGCTGGATGAGAGGAGCGACTCAGACATTGATTTCTCAGATATCTCGGAGATTGAAAAAAAGATGTTGGCAGGCGCCAAATTGGTTCGACCAGGGTCTAGACAGAAGATCTCGATAAATGTCGATCGTGACGTCCTGGAGTATTTTCGAAAAGACGGTCCGGGATACCAGAAACGGATGAATGCTGCGCTGAAATCTTTCGTGTGGGCGCACCAGGACAAGAAAAAATAGAGCAGTACCGCGTCGCCGGAAACGGCAAGTAGATTTTTACTCTCCAAGCACCCGATCCAGCACCATCGCCATGCGAACGGCGGCCTTCTTCAGCTGCTGTTCAACCGTCGAGATATTGCGTTCGTAGTACTCGTCACCGACGACGGCGCCTTCGCCTACGTCATAGACGGCGTTTTCAACGATCTGGTACGATTCTTCCGCCCAGTTATCAGGCATTCCACGTGCCCAGAGTTGCCGGTCGATGGGTGTGATCTCATCCTGCAGCTGCACAGCATAAGCCTGCCAGGGTATGCCCGTATGTTCGATCAACACCCAGTCCCAGACGGAGTGCATGTTTCGGGATTCACCCCACGCGGATACGGACGTATCGTTTCCGCCGCGATCATCTCCGTAGCCGGCATGCAGGGGTTGATGCAGGTCGCCGATAAAATGAGTCAGGAATTTTAATGCCTCCAGTTTTTCGCCTTGGTTAAATCGCGGACTCTCGAGTACACCCGACATGTCTTCAATCGCTTCTATGACGCAGTAGGTGCTCTGGCAATGCTCGTCGGCTGAGACGTGCGCGGCTCCGCGGGGAATGTTCATATAGTGCGCGGTCGGGTATTTGCCGTATTTCGGCTCGCGCCGGATCACGTCCGCCCACAGACAACTTTCCGGGAACGAGTCATAATCGTCGTCTTCAGCAAGAAGATTATCGATGGCCCGCCGGGTCTGTGAGCTGACTTCCTGATAAGCGATTTTACACACGATTTTGTGACCATCCCGGCCCCAGAGAAAAGGCTCCGGTGCCACCCAATCCATGGTGGCCACAGATCCGGGCCATGCGAAACTGGCCACAAGAAGAGGGGTGAGTGCGATCAGTTTCAGCATCTCAGTTTCGGGTCTCATCGGGTCTCGTCGAGTTTCGTTGGGTTTTTCTCCTCTACTCGATCGTGATACGCGTCGGCGTTGCTTCGCCTGATATGATTGTCGAGGAGGCGGCCTCGATCGCTCTGATCGTATTGGTCATATGGTCCAGATCGAGTGTGGATACTTCATCGCTCACCTGATGATAATCCTTATCAACATCGATCGGAGTCGTACTGATCGAATGAGCCGGTACTCCGAGGCGCGCCAGCGTGGCATTGTCTGACCGGAAAAACAGATTCTCGTCGGGATAGGGATCGGGATAGAACTTGTACGGGCTTCCTTCGACAGCTCCCTGAAGGATTTGACCAAATGACGAGCGCTCAAATCCGGTGATCCAGGCAGTATTGGGGCCCTCCACGGCCGGTTTCCCGATCATTTCAATGTTGAACATGGCAACAATCTGATCGGGATCGAGCTTCGACGCGAAGTGTTGTGAACCCATGCCGCCCGATTCCTCGGCGGTGAATAGAGCGAACAGGATCGTTCTCTCCGGCTGCGGACTGTACGCAAAATGCCGGGCCAGTGCGACGACGGCTGTGGTTCCGGAGGCGTCGTCGTTTGCGCCGTTCGCGATTGAATCCCCGTCGATTGGATCGACGATCCCCAGATGATCATAGTGGGCTGAGAACAGGACGAACTCATTTTCGCGCTTGCCTTTGATCTGGCCGACTATGTTGGTCAATTCCAGCTTTTCGACGTCCCGGTCGATCGAAATCTCGAAGCGGTCCGAATCGATGAATGGAGAGAGGACGTATACATTCGAGTTGCCCTCGTTGATGGTTTTACTTCGAGATCTGCGCCCGAAAATACCGTGATACCGCCTGAACGCTTTTTCCTGCGAAAAATCTACGATGATCAAGTTATCGACTGCCGAATTACGCAGCTGCCGGAACAGCGCCCTGAAATTGTCTTCGCGTTTGATACGATGAATCACCACGTCGTCGCCGGTGGACCACCTGATTGAATCATGGCTGCCGGTAAGGAAAAATTCGTCGGAACCTGCCGCTTCGTCTCCGACGACGATACGGTGTTCACGGAGGGAAAAAGAATAATACGGAAACGACTGACGATATCCATTCTCTCCGTTGAGTTTACCCAGTCCTATCCGATCAAATTCGTCCTCCAGGAACGCGGCTGCGCGCTCGATGCCGTCCGTAAAGATGCCGCGTCCTTCCATATCGTCTGACGCCAGGGCAGTTATTATCCGTTCGATGTTCGTCCTGTCGATTCCAGGCTCCCGAGCGGCGCAGGAGACCAGGAGGCTGGATGTCGCAAAAAGAATGGGAAGGTAGAGAAAAGTTCGGGGTATTGCTTTGCGGTTGTTCACCATAAGAATAATTCGGGTGGAGTGAAGAGTTCGAGACAGTAGATCAGGCTGTAGCATCAAGTGCCGCCGACAGGTCAGAAATCAGGTCTTCGGAATTCTCGATTCCTACCGAATATCGAATAAGGTTTTCGGAAATGCCGAGAGCTGAACGTTCGACTGTGGTCAGTTCAACATGGCTGGTTGTGCGCGGTGGACCGGCGATTGTTTCGACGCCGCCAAGATGCGCAGCAAGATGCACCCATTCTAGGGATTCAAGAAATCGGGACAGTCGGGATGGATCGCCGGCGAGAGTAAAACTGAGTACACCACCAAACCCCCGCATCTGTCGGATGGCAATTTCGTGTCCGGGATGCGAGGCAAGGCCGGGATAATGTACTTCGGTGATGCCCGGGTGGCCGTGAAGAAACCTGGAAACAGCCAGCGCTGTCTGGTTTTGCCTTTCAATTCGTAATTCGAGGGTTTTCATGCCGCGAATCAGGAGGAAGGCAGACATGGGGCCGAGTGTTGCGCCGTTGATTTCGCGATACGCAAACACACGTTCGACGAGGTCGGTGCGACCCGCAAGCAGTCCGCCGAGGGCGTCCGAGTGGCCGCCGAGAAATTTGGTTGCACTGTGCACGACCAGATCTGCTCCCAGTGCAAGTGGATTCTGATTGATGGGTGTCGCAAACGTATTGTCTACGATAACTACCGCCCCCGCATTATGCGCAAGCTCACAGAGCGGGACCAGATCCAGCACCTTCAGCGTCGGATTTGTCGGAGTTTCGAGATATAAAACGTCACATCCTGCAGAAACAGCCCGTTCGAAATGGGCAAAGTCTGTGGTATCACACAATTCAATGTCAACACCAAATCGGGGAAGGAATTCCAGAAAAAGTCTGCTCGTGCCCCCGTATGTCTCTTTCTGGGAGACCACTCGCGATCCCGGAGATAACAGCGTAAAAAGGGTATTGCTGATTGCCGCCATTCCGCTGGCAAAACTGGTGGCGGCTTCTGCGTTTTCCAGCACACGGATTTTTTCCTCAAGAACGCGCGTCGTAGGATTTGAATTACGACCGTAGATGTGACCGGATTTCTCGCCGGTGGCGACAGCCGCCCACTCATCCATATTTTCGTAGGCATACGAAACGCTCTGAACAATCGGCGTCTGGGTTGCATGTTCAAACATTGTTTCCATCTCGCCAGACCATACCGAGAGTGTGCCTCGGCCGGGACTTCCATCTGAATCAGCGCCTGCCTTATCACGGACTCGCAACGCATCGTTATTTTCGCAGTGGTCTGTCATGGGTTTGACGCTGAAATTGAAATTCGAGCTCCTTTAAACGCAGGGGTCCGACTCAGAGGATCTACAACGCGCGAAAGCAACACGTTTGCTTCAGGAAAATACATGGCAACATTACCCTTTTTGATTTTCGGAAAAATAGAGACCCGGATTCTATCCATCGTCCCTCCCGGCCCGGTGATGCGTGCGAGGACTCCATGTTCGAGTTCCAACTGACTTGCATCTTCGGGGTGAATCAGGACTACGTCACGCGTCTCGATTCCTCTGTACAAATCATATTCCTCGTAGACCACCGTGTTGAACTGGCCCTCGCTCCGGATGGTCATGAGACGTAATCCTTCGTCCGACGAAATGGCATCAGGTCCATTGCCCGGTGATACGCGCGGCAACTCGTGCGGGAAAAACCTGGCCCTGCCGTCGGGTGTCGCAAAATGCGGCGTATGGAGCGTACGCCCGCTGATCTGAAACTCTGCCCGAGTCTCGTCAATTCGCCCGATTGCTTCGTATCCCGGGACCACTCTGGCAATCGTGCGCCGGATGCGGGACGTATTTTTCCATTCGGTCCAGTCTAAAGGAGAAGAGGCACCGAGTACTTGTCCGGCCAGCGTCGAGATTACATCGAGTTCGCTCCGAGGGCCATCATGACGGGCGGGGCCTCCGTCGCTCAAGCGAACGTAGCTGAACATGGATTCCTGCGTGGTCGGTTCGGGCTCCTCGTCTCGCGCAAGTACCGGCAAAACGATGGTTTCGCGCGCCAGACCCCTGGTATGTCCGGTATTCATCGTGGTGCTCAGAAATACGAGCTGATCCAGATTTTCGAGTGCACGACCGGCAAACTCCGAATCCGGGTTGGATCCGTATAAATTCCCGCCCAGGCACAAACCGAACCGGAGATCTCCGGCAGCTGCGCCCTCGATACAAGCCATTGTGTCGCGGCCGGGCGTTTCGGGAAGCCGAATTCCCAGTTCGGTCTGAAGTGCATGGAAAATGGCATCCTTTAATATGGGCGTAACGCCCATGCTGCCGATGCCCTGGACATTCGAATGGCCGCGAATCGGCATCAATCCTGCGCCGGGTTTCCCAACCATGCCCCGCAACAGAGCAAGGTTGGCAATGGCTTGAACCGTTTCCGTTCCGCGCGCATGATGCGTGATTCCCATGGCCCAGCTGAACACCGTGCGATCAGATTGAGCGTACAACAGGGCAATTTCTTCCATGATTTGCCTGCTTACACCACTTTGGCGCTCAAGCTCTTCCCAGGAATGGTCTTTGCAGCTCCGTTCGAGGTCATTGAAGCCGTTCGTGTGCTCGCGAATAAACGAGAGGTCGTGCGCCCCGTTTTCCATGACGGACCGCGCGACGCCCGTCAGAAAAGCCAAGTCGCCACCAGCGTGTGGCTGCACGTACGTGCTCGCGATTTCGCTCCCGAAAAGCAAACTTCGAGGATCGCTCGGTACATTGAAACGGACAAGACCTGTTTCCCGGATCGGATTGACTACCACCACTTTACCGCCGCGACGCCTCACTTGCATGAGCGTCCGCATGAGTCGCGGATGATTACTTGCCGGGTTTGCTCCGATTACAAACATCAGATCCGTTTGATCAAGGTCCTCGAGCACCACCGTCGCCGTTCCCGAGCCGATGGAGCTCGTGAGGCCCACGCCGCTTGCCTGGTGGCAATAATAGCTGCAATTGTTGATGTTGTTTGTGCCGTAAATGCGCGCAAATAACTGCAGCAGAAACCCTGCTTCGTTGCTGCTCCTTCCGCTGAAATAGAAAAATGCCTCATCGGGCGTGATAGACTTGAGTTTTTCAGCCACTCGTGCCAGAGCATTATTCCAGCTCACCACGGTGTATTTGTCTGTTTCCCGGCTGTAAATCATCGGTCGGGCAAGTCGTCCCAGTGATTCGAGTTCTCGCGGGTTCATATCGCGCAGCGCGGTCACAGACGTGTTTTCAAAAAACGCGGGATTGATGGCCGGCTGGAGATCAGCGACCACGGCCTGCAGACTTTTTTTGCAGAATTCCGGGAAATGTCCCGATTCGTTTACCATACCGCCTTTCTGTCCACCCATTCCAAGAGCGCACGTCTTGCAGGTATTTCGACTTCGCATGGCGCGCCAGAGGCGCAACACTCCGCCTGCCTCACGGGCTTTGCCAATCGTATACCTGATGGCGGGCCAGCCGCCGCCTGTTCGCACCTGCCTCATAAACGGTAATCCGAATTCTTGTCGCCTGCAAGATCGGACGCAATAATCAATCGCGCCACTCGCACATATTGTTATTACATCGAGAATCCATTAACTATCCCTGAGAAACGGAAGATCGCAGGATGCATGTATGGACATCATTGTTCTGGTCCGGTAACCATCATGACTCCGGAAGCCATTGTTCTGGTCCGGTAACCATCATGACTCCGGAAGCCATTGTTCTGGTCCGGACGTTGATGCATTATCGGTAGGAAGCGAAATTAACCGGAAGCGAATTATTCATCAGAGAGGAGGTAGAGGATGAATCCTTACAAGACACACGGGGCATTTAGCTGGGCAGAGCTGCAAACCACCGATCCGGAAAAAGCGACTGCGTTTTATCAAGGGCTTTTTGATTGGGAAACGGAATCAATGTCCATGGATATGGGAGAGTATACTATGGTGAAAGCACATGGCGCTCCGGCAGGCGGAATCATGGCGCGTCAGAGTGATGACGTGCCCCCATTCTGGAGCTTTTATATCACGGTCGACAATGTGGACTCGATCCTCGCTGAAGCTGAAAAACTGGGTGCGACCGTTGTGGTGCCTGCAATGGACATCCCGAAAATCGGCCGAATGAGTGGTATACAGGATCCACAGGGAGCTTTCGTTATGATCATTCAGTACGAGGAAAAAGCCGACGATGCGGATATGACTCCAGTCGATTATTTGAATTATTTCAAAACACAGGGAGCGTTCAGCTGGGCTGAGTTGCGGACACATGATCTCGAAGGCTCCATGGAGTTTTACAGTGCCCTTTTTGGATGGACGGTAAAAATTGATCAGATGGGGATGGGTCCCTATGGCATGATCCATGTTGGAGACGTCGGGATCGGAGGCATGTGCGCGCCCATGGGCGAGAATGTACCCCCACACTGGGGAGGCTACGTTACGGTGGATGACGCGGACGCTGTTGCTGAAAAAGCTGCCGACTCCGGCGGAACCGTAATTGTACCGCCCATGGATATCCCGGATGTGGGTCGATTCACGATGATCCAAGATCCTCAGGGAGCGATGCTCTCGGCGATCAAATACGTTGAGGTGATCGCCGAGACAGAGTAACGAGACTCGTTTTGATTTTATGCGGCTTTAAATTATTTCAGGCCCCGACGTTCAATCGAATTTCGGGGCCTGTATATTATTCTGTCCGAAAAAGAGACAGTAATCCATATATCGAATGAAGCGAATTTTTCTGTTCCTGATTTTATGCGCCCTCATGTTGGGCTGTAGCTCACTCAAAACATCTTTCGATTACGACGAATCAAGAGATTATTCAGAATACAAGTCATTCGCATTACTCAGGATGAATGACCAGCTCCGCGGGGCGATTTCCCGACCGGCTGCGGTGGGCCGGGCTATTGATCGCGAGCTCACGTCCGGGTTTGTTGAGAGAGGTTATCTACTGGACGACGAAGGTGCAGACCTTCATGTTACATATATTCTTTCCGTCGAAGAACTGGTAGCGGACTACGATCCACTGCCTTATACGGCCCGTGGAAGTGGTGCATCGCTGTCGATTGAAGTGGATCGCCGGGGCACCTTCACCATTGATATCATCGATGTCGCGACCAATGAACTCATCTGGCGTGGCACTGCGACGGATGCCGTGGAAAAGAACAATCCGAAGGCCGAAGAGAATATTCGAAATGTGGTCAGCAAATTGCTGGAGAAGTTTCCGGCGCGCTGAAGCCATGCCACGATCGCCGGCGCGTTGAAGCCGGGCGCCGAAACGCTAAAGTCCGATACTGAATCGCATGGAAAGTCCGGTTCCGATCGGGTTTATTCCCAATGTCGGATCCTGCGTGTTTCGATGTCGCTTGTAAAGAAAGTGTGACATCGCGGTGCTGATGGCAGCGCCGGCCAGTACATCAGTCAACCAGTGTCTCTGGCGCTGGATTCGGGCAATTGCCGTTCCGGAGGCTACAGCAACCAGGGCATACGTGACCGGGCCTGGATAATAGAAAACCCACGGCATGATTATGGCGAAAACGCTCGACGTGTGGCCGGACGGAAACGAGGTAGCCCCAGAGAATGGATTAAAGTCATGGGGCCCTTGCCCGGTATCGGGACGGGAGCGGCCTATTGCAAACTTTGTCATAAACACCAATACATTCGAATACACGTAGGCCTGCAGCGATGTGAATGCAGCATCCTGAAATTTTGTGTCGTCAGTGGCGAACGAGAATGCAAAAACGCTGGTGGGGATCAGAAATCCATACAGTCCTCCGATTTCATTTGTAATGTCAAGAAAATTACCGAAGGATCCCGATCCCCAGTCAAGAGCCTGATCGGAGACGGCTTGATCGCCAAACGTGAGACCCAGAAAAACGACACTCGCACCCGCGACATACGCTACGCGTTCTCCATCCCAGCCTTTGATCCAGGCCTCAGCGTCCTGCCAGGCCCAGTCTTTGAATCGATCAGAATCGTTTCGAACAAACTCCTGGGCCGCTGTGTCAATCGCTGTCGACTGCAGAGTAAAAATCGAAATAAGTACGAGGTAGACCGATCTACAGGACGTGCAAAAAAATAAATTCACGAAAGCGTAAAGAGACTTGTTCTAAAAAAAGAAACCGACACCGCCAGAAAAATAATTTTGTCCATCGGACTTGCCGCTGGAGAAACTGACAAGCATTTCATCGACGATATTGTACCAGATTCCCAGGCCATATCCTGCATGCCAGATGGAGGATTTTTCTTCATCCGTCCACACACGTCCCACATCAAAGAAAACTATCATCCCAATTCTCCCTGGTAAAAATCCCCGCCTGATCCTGAATAATTCAACGCGTAAATCCGTATTGATAAAAAGGCTCGAACGTCCTGAAAATCTGGAGCTTTGATATCCCCGGAGATTGGTTCTGCCACCGAGCGTACTGGCCTCATAAAACGGAAACGTACCGAAGATATGGTCGCCTCCAACACGTCCTGCAAAGGTGACCTGTCTTTTTGTTGGAAGAGACGTGTACAAAGAAAGAAAAGACCCGGCACGAAAATAGCTGTCTGCCCGCGTCGTCAATCCAACATGCCCGTCAAAATGTACATCCCAATGAAAACCGTGAAGAGGATTGTCTGTCTGGTCGACATATTTGAAGTCGATCGTGCTGTACAGAACCGAAAACCATTGGCGACCTTTCTGAGGAGCAGACAAACCCGGTTGCGAAATGTCTTCCAGGAGTTCAAACTTTTCTTGTGTGAGTTCTGAAGATTCTACTCCCGGTACGAACTCAAGAGACAGACCCAGAAAGTGCTGGTACTGGAACGGCATCCCGGCAAAAAACCGACTGAGACCGGAAGTAAACAGATCCTTTCGGTCCTCCGGTGTTTCGTTTCCGAGTCCATAAAAGTTTATTGTGTTGTCTGCATCTGCGTACGAGATACGAACGCCCGAATCCCAGTTGTCAAATGCTTCGGTAGAAATCGCTTCATATGTTCCACTGAAAGCGTGGGTTTGTGTGGTAAACGAGACGGAGAAGGTATGCAGGACGGATGGCGATTGTCTGAATCCCTGTTTCGGAAGAAGACCGAGAAGTGTTAAAGTGAATCCGTCTTCCGAGTCGAAGGCTAAAAGAGGGACGGGATAAATCTGTTCAAACTCGTACTCTCCGGTGTACGCATTGTGTTTCGGGTCGTCAGAGCGCGTGATATGTGTTTCGTTTCCGGGAGAAAAGGTGTTTCCGGGATGAGTGGAATCAAAAAACCGGGTCAGTTTTCGCGGCCCGGTGACGTACGAGTCATCAAAAAAATGATCATTACCAGCCCCTCCTACAGCGTGAATGATGACACCGTGCTCGGCGCGACCGGTCACCACAAAGTGATCATTCCCTCCCAGGCCGTACAAATTCACCTCTCTGGTTTCTGAGTGTTTAATCGTTCGCCGATACATCTCACTTCGAATCTCACCCTCTTCTGTAATGCGGTAAACAACGATCAGCGTCTCTTCGTCGTTCAGACGCGTAACCTCAAATCGCTCGTGTTTGTTGGATCCCAGGACATCGACCGATCGGGCATGCAATGCATAAAACTGTTCGGCAACATCGGAAAGTTTGTCCCGACGCACCTTGGCAATACGGAGCATTTCTTCTCCGGACGCTTCGACTATCGCTGCAGGCCATGCGTTAAAAGCGTCTTCAATGGTCTGATCGGTCAGAGAAACCTGCATACTGTCGGCAATCGCGATCCACTCATCCCTGGAAAGCTTCCCGAGAAATCGATGATCCTGCCAGCGCCCGTTCGTTGCCAGACCCTTGATGCCGTAATTCTCACGGAAATCCTGGAATTTGATGAATGGTTTCAGAATCGGATACATGAAAGGGTTCAGGCGCATAAACGCATTGTCTCTGTCTCTGGGGATCGGGCGGTATAGTTTTCCGTTCCTGTCGGGGTCTTTGAATGCAGCCCATCTCCATTGGTCTTTGTGCCTGTCCCAGTCAGAAATCCACATGTCAAAAAGACGGTTTCGCGCCATGAAGTGAACATCGACACGGTCGTCGTTATCACGCACGGTATCACTGTACATCTCTGCCCAGCCAACCACATCTTCCGAGTTTCCGAAACTTGCTTCATGGCTCATGTCTTTATTGGGACGTTCTTCAAAGACCATCAGGCTGCCCCCCACGAAATCAGAAAATTTTCCCAGGCGCAGATCAGGGGGGACCCAGACCACACGCGGATTGGTGTGATAGATTCCAACCGCGTCGGCCAGGGCCGGAATCGGGAGAACGCTGTAGGGGTGCGAAAAAGACATGATGTCGTTGATAATGGTTCCGACAAATGTACCCTGCCATGCTGGAGGCAAGACACGCTCTCCGTCTTTGATCACACTGCGCACGACAAACTGTAATTCGTCTGGATTCTCAAGGCGCACAGACAAGGTCTGCATTCCCCCTCCTCTCTTCACGGCTACAAGTCCACCTTTTTCGCTTGACAGGTCAAGCGTGTTCAGCTCAACCGGGATTTCCCAGAGCGATCTCCAGTTTGATCCCCAGAACCACTTGTGCAGAGCGCTGGCCCTGTATCCAGGGTTTGCAGCAACGATTCTCGTGGCATCTCCATTCTCAGCTGTTTGTTTTCGATCGGGGTCGAGTTCGGCCGTGTTGACCTCGGGCTCTCGGATCACTCCTTCGTAAATCCGCAACCCTTCTTTTCCAGGCGCTGCAGACCAGGCGTCCATCCAGATGGAGCCGTCTGTATAAAACTGAATGCTTGTAAATCCGGGTTCGGGTGAGGCCAACATGGTATCATACCCTTTTGCTTCATGAAACTGCTCGACATGTTCCGAGCGGGCAGCCGATCCGCTGACTATAAAACTCTGGCTGAAACTCATTCTTTCCGACTCAAAACGTTGTAGGCTGAAATCATGGGCGGAGGCATAAATCATGTTTTCATGGCCGGTCAGGATCTGAAACAGTCTCTTTCGCATCCACTCGTTTCGCTCCCCACCGAAATATTGTTCTCTGCGGAACAGTCTGCGACCGGCGAAAAGCGCCGTTCCGATGATCGGAATCAAATATGATCGGCCAAAATGCCCCGCGTACCGACCGTTTGACATGACCGGATGATGACCGACGACAATAAGATCATCCGTGTGTCGATTCAGTACGATATCCTCAAGCCTGGAATACACGTCTGCGGTTTCACGTATTTCAAAATCGTCGTTTTTTCCGACTGGAGAAGGATTTTCTTCGAGGAGCCAGGACGTGTTGAGCGCAACCAGTCGCATACCATCCGCAATTTTGATCTCAGACGGTCCAGGGAAACCAGCATCCGGAATAAAAACGTTGCCGCGATTGAGCTTGGTCTCGATGTATGTCTCCTGCCGGATCAGAGCATCGAGTCTGTTGTCGCCGACGCCGTAATCCGACTCTCCCGGAATAAAAAAAATGCGCCCCGAAAAGTCGCTGACCACGCTCATGAGAGCATCCAGATCTCTTTCTTTTTCAGTTCGATCAGCAGCGTTGATCTCAGGGAGTCCACCATGTCCGAGTTGGTCCCCCAGAAACACCACGGCCGTTTCCGAACGGGCGCGATCCAGTTTTTCCTTCAGAACAGCCAGCGTGCGATCACGCTGGTCGGTAGCGCCCGTTCCCGTATTTCCGATTAAATAGAGTAGATAAAGACTATGGTCATCGGACGGCCTTACCGGTACGGTCTGCGCGAAGACAGAGGGAAGCAAACAGGACCAGAAAATCACAGTCCACAAGAAAGGACCCGAATAACGGATACAAAAAATGCTGATTGCTCTCGTGGGTCGGCCTGCTCTCGACGGAATTGTATTTCTATTCAAAATTTGTCAGTATATCCGTGTGTGGATCAGGGCTGTCATGTATCACAATCCATCATGTACCACCCATCATGTACCACCCATCATGTACCACCCATCATGTACCACAAACCATCATGTATCACAAAGAAGATACATTTTTTATCGCGATCGGCAGTGCCACTTGGGTAAAGCAGGAAGAACAGGCCTCGGCGCAGTGATCACACATTTTTTCAGGATGGTTTTCTTTCCCCGGTCCTTCCAAGTGGCGGTATCTATATTCAGGATACAGGCGTAAAACGGGCGGAAGCCGTCACGAGGACAGCGCACGGTGTTTTAAATCGGCATAGTCGTATGGATTTAACCCCTGAAGAGTCAAGAGAATATTTCCAGCGTCTGGCGGTCGCGATGCTCGGAATCCTGTGTATTCTGGGTGTCGGGGCGCTTTTGATCACGGCAAGAAGCATTTTCGTGCCGTTTGTCATGGCGATATTTCTTCTGTACATGCTCAATCCGGTGATCTCGTTTCTCGAACGGCGAGGGATTTCAAGCGGATTTGCTGGTTTTTTGTCTCTCGTATTTGTTGCGGCTGTGATGGCCGTGCTTGGACACATCATCGGGGCCAGCATTCAGGAGTTTGCCGAAAATTTCCCTCGATACGAACCGCGTATCCGGGAATTGTCTGACAGTATTATCAGTATGATTCCTGGTTCAGAGGGGTTATCTGATCCGTCGTCCCTGGGGTTTACGGCACTCGGCAGTATATCCATCCCCAGCATAATCGCGACGCTTGTTAGCTCTATAGGCGGACTCGCATCAGAGACTTTATTGGTATTGCTGATTCTTTCGTTTATGCTCGCCGGTCGGAATTCACTTCAGGCAAAAATTCCTTTGGCATTTGAGAAAAAGACGGCGCAAAAGATCGCGTCGGTCATGGAAGATGTAAATGCCCAGGTTCAGCAGTATATCGTTGCGAAATCGCTTCTCAGTTTGTTGACAGCTCTGTTGTCAATGATCGTCCTGGTTTTGTTCGGAATAGAATTCGTGCTGGTATGGGGTGTATTGATCTTCGTGCTGAATTTCATCCCGAACATAGGATCGATCATTGCCACGTTACTTCCGTTGTCACTGGCGGTTTTTATGCTCGACAGTCTGATTCAGGTTTTCTGGTTGGCCGTGGCGCTGATCGCTATTCAATTCGTGATCGGAAATATTCTGGATCCGAAACTTGTCGGAGATCGGATTGGCATAAGTCCGGTGACCATACTTTTTGCACTCGTTACGTGGAGCTGGATGTGGGGAATAGTCGGGATGTTTCTGGCCGTCCCGCTCACCGTATTATTGAAGATTATTTTTGAAAACATAAGTGCTCTTCGTTTTCTATGCGTGTTGATGAGTTCAAAACCAACGGCGCTTTCCCGCCCTGCTGAATAATCCCGACATCGCCCGAGCAGGTGGGTGCGATGGCCAGGTTTGCATTCATCGATGTACAGAGTGACCACATATTTGCGCGAGGAATGCCGGTTACAAGCGCAGGACAGATCAGCACGGCTCAGGCGAGTGATCACAAGCCGATCTGGGTGCGGTTCTCCATGGAAACGAATTCGTCTGAAGCTGTTTCGTCGGACGCTGTTTCGGCAGAAGCGAAATCGTCGGACTCGATGGATCCTCGTACCGGGACGGCTAATTCTGACGTCTTGCCACTTGCAGCTCCAAGACCAGGCTGCCCACATTCGGATCCCCGGGGATGAGCAGTTGAAGCCTGCGGGCGTAAAGTAACGCGGTTTCGTATTCCCTGATGTCGCGGTTTATTGTGGCGAGAGACATCAAAATATCGAGATCATTCGGATGAGATGTAATCCCTGTTGTGAGCGCAGCCAAGGCCTCCTCGCTCGCCCCCGTTGAATTAGCCGCGATTGCATAGACGTAGATGAAGCGCGGATTCTCGGGTGCGTTGTCGGCCGCTGTTTTTAAAAGTGGCAGTGCTTCACGCGATCGCTGCTGGCGTACCAGAGAAAGTCCGAGGGCATGATTGATGGCAGCGTCGCCGGGTATTCGGGCAAGTCCGTCGCGCAGGATCTGTTCACTCTCGGGCTCAAGCATCCTCAAACGATAAAGGTCTGCCAGGTTGACGTAGGCGGCGCTCCCTTTCGGATTTAAATTGAGCGCACGACGATAGGAGTTTTCGGCATCGGTAAATCGGCGAAGTGCGGACTGGATCAGCGCGACATTCATCCACGCTTCGGGTCGCTCCTCCTGCACTCTCTCGGCGGTGATATATTCTTCAGCGCCGCGTTCGATGGCCTTTCGCTGCACCGCGGATGTAAATTCGGCACGAACGGATGCCAGCACCCGTGCAGCCTCAGTTCTCACGACAAGAATCGAGTCCGACAACAGCGGGTACAGGAGAAACAAACGATCCCGATCGGAGAAATATTCGGTCGCCGTTACGGCCCCGAATCGGACAAGAGGATCATCGTCCGAAAGCGCGCGTGAAATGGCATCCGGGCTTTCCCGCGAAGAAAGCCCTCTCATCAGCGAAAGCGCAGTGCCACGGGCGATAGCAGGATACAGGGGGTCATTCGCAACCCTGACCAGCATTTCCGCTGCTCCAGGCGCCTGTTGGCGGGCAAGAGATAATGCCTCGCCGAAGTGCATCGACGTGCGCCTGTCAGTACCGTAAAATTCAGCTATCCTGTCCGAAGCCCAGGTCGCTGTCTGGTTGGTGTGGCAGGAAGTACAAACGTCCGGAGCAAAGATTCGTCGGGCCAGATCAGGTCTGGGAACGGTAAAGCTGTGATCGCGCCGGGGATCAACGACCATGAATGTCCTTTCCGGCATATGACACGTCACGCACTGCGCGGCGTCCGTTCCGGCTTTGTGTTTTGTATGCGTTGACGAGTCAAATTTGTCTGGTGCATGACAGGAGGCGCACAGGGCGTTTCCCTGCGCCCGGAGCTTGAGGCTGTGCGAATCGTGGCAATCCGAGCACACCACTCCGGCGGAATACATCTTACTCTGAACAAACGAGCCGTATACGTAAACCTCGTCCCGAACCTGGCCGTCTGCGAAATACAGATCTTCGCGCAGAAGCGATGGCCGGTGTGAAGACATCAATGGACGTCCCGGGAGGAAATCCTTTGCAATACGACTCCGGCGCGAGTGGCATGGAGCACACGTGTTCAGTAAGACATGGGATTTGGTCCGCCCTTCGAGCCTGGCAATTCCAGTTTCGGTATTCATGATCACGGAGCCGGCGCCGGCTTTCGGCAGTTGCACGACCAGTCCGTTCGAGAGCCCACCAGCTGTTCCGTTCGTTTGTCCGACAGTGATTTCACGGCCTGTTCCATCGGAATTCATGCCCGTACCCTCGTTGGCACGTTTGTTCGTACGTGCGTTGGTACCCTCGTTGGCACGTTCGTTCGACAGAGCCCAATCGACATGATTGGAAGCGGGGCCGTGGCAGGCCTCGCACGAGACATTTACTTCGCTCCAGTCTGTCTGATACCTGTTATTTTCCACGTCATAATTCTTCTGCAGGTTCGTGGAATGGCAATCTGCGCACATGTAATTCCAGTTCTGGTTCGGGCCCGTCCAGTGCAGAGGACTGTCGGCATTGACCACCTCGTCCGCATACAGGTGGAACCACCGCTGTCCGCCGTCGCTCTCGGCCCGGGTATCCCAGGCAATGCCCAGGGCCTGCAGCCGCCCGCCGGGAAACGCAATCAGGTACTGCTGCAGTGGCTCGACGCCAAATACGTAGGTGACCTTGTAATCGTTCAATTTGCCGTCGGGACCATCGGTGTTTACATAATAATCCCCGTCCTTTCTGAAAAACGTAGTCAGGACCTGATTGTAAACAAATGTCGATGTATTGAAATTACCCAGTACCGTACTTTCGGAAACCGCCTGCATGGCGAGGTCGTGATGTGATCCTGTCCAGGCGTCCATTTCGGCCTGATGGCAGGAGGCACAGGTCGTCAGACCGACGTATTCCGGAGCGGCGGTCTCTGAGTCACCACCGTTCTGGTAATCTGAAGACACTTGACTGCATGCAGTCAGTGAAATTCCGGTCATTAAAATCGACACCGGAAAAATCGCAGTCATCAAAAACGGCGCAATAACATTTAACCCGGGACGGACAAACCGCTTGACAAAGTGAACGTGCAATGCTGCAGGGAAGAGGATTTTCGATATATCAGATGCAGGACAGCTGAAAATACGAAAAAGTGTTTTCGGGAGAAGGAAGAAGACCCCTCCGCAGTACAACTCTGTTCGCCGTAGTAGTCCGTAAAAATCATGCCTTCGGTGGCTAATTCGGTCTATGGTTTGGCGTTTGATATCCCATAATGCCCATGGTGTACGCATTGACGTTTGGCTGACCGATATCATGGCCCAAGATTACAAGGATGTTGGGTTTATCGGTCGTTTGACCACGGGCAAGCGTGGACGCGAGAACAAAAAAAATCGTGCATAGCGTAAGTACCGATCGCCCAGGCTGGGATTGATTGACGATGTGCTGTTTCAACTCAGAAAACAGCGCCGTCAGAAGAGGTGATGGTTTTACCCCTTTTATACAAGTCGCGAGCGCCGTAAAATAGCGACTTCTGCTCTCGGAGAATATATTACAGGCTTAACGCACAGAGTACTCGTTTCTATGGCCGGATTTTTATCCCGCAATTCTTCAGTAGTGGCAATAAGAGCATTTCTCCTGGTAATCCTCTCGTTTCTCGCGGTTCAGGCGAGCGCCCAGGACGCGATGTTGCGCGGATTTATCCGGGATGCGGATAACGGCGAACCCATGCAGGGCGTGAATGTGGTTCTTACAGATGATTCGGGGGCGTTTCTTGGCGCTTCTTCAGATTTTCAGGGTCTTTTCGTGATCGCCAGCATCCCCCCGGGCACCTATTTTCTGAGAGCTACATTTATTGGATTCAGGGCGATTCTGGATACATTGAGATTCTCTGCGGACGAGATACAATCGTTTAATATCGAAATGTTTTTCGAAACAACAGACCTTGACGAGGTGGTTGTCGAAACCGACCGGGAAGGCGCCGGAGTGGCGGCGGTTGTCGCTGGACTACAGATCATTCGCCCCCAGGATATCGATGCTATTCCATCGCTGGACGTTGCCGGCGATCTGGCGACATACCTTCAAACACTTCCGGGCGTTGTTACATCCGGAGATCAGGGGGGGCAATTTTTCGTTCGGGGCGGAGAGCCCACTCAGAATCTCGTGCTGATTGACGGGGCCCTGATTTATCAACCGTTTCACCTTATCGGGTTTTATTCTGCTTTTCCGTCGACCATAATAAACGTTACCGATTTTCACGCGGGTGGATATGGTGCCAAGTACGGGGGGCGTCTTTCATCGGTGCTTTCCGTCAATACTCGCAATGGAAATAAAAGAAGGGTGTCTGGAGAAATCGACATTGGTCCGTTCATAAGCGGCGGGCGGATTGAGGGGCCGCTCATCGCCAACAGAGTTTCGATTCTTCTCTCGGGCCGAGTTTCGGTCATTGAACATGGTGCAAAACAATATCTTGACGAACCCCTGCCGTACAAATTCAGCGATTTATTCGGGAAAATCCATGCTGATCTTACACCCAACAGTCAGCTCTCATTTACAGGACTCTCAACGTACGACAGAGGAACGATCGATCCTGTTGCAGCCGATGATTCTCTCGATATTACGGCCGATCAGATCATCTGGAGAAATAAGGTTTTCACCGGAAAGTATATGTTATTGCCAACAACGCTTCCCATTCAAGCGGAGATCATTTTTTCGACGTCGGAAGTCGAGAATACGTTCGGAAGTGAAGACGACCCGAGTCGCACGTCCAGTGCCAAACGGTTCGGGTTTGCTGCAAATATCACACACTTTGGACCAAGTTTTGACATTAACTGGGGTTTATTCCTGAATTCCATGACACTCAAAACAGATCTGAACGATGCCAGTCTCGAATTCTCCGACGAGCAGGAAAACGTCACCGAAGTAGGCATTTATATGGAAACCGAGCTTACCGTGGCGCGGAGATTGCGGATTCGTCCGGGCGTCCGAGTGGTTTCTTATCCAAGTAACAGTACGAACTATCTGGAGCCGCGTCTGCGTTTGATTTACGACCTGGGTTTTCACCAGTTCAACATTGCAGCAGGCATTTATCATCAGGAAGTGATAGGGCTGACAGACAGACGCGATGCTGGCGACGTGTTTACGGCCTGGACCGTAGCCGAGAGAGGGTCTGTTCCCGAGGCGGTGCACCTCATCCTCGGGTACCAGATTCAGGCTGGTAACTCGTTGAACTTCTCGACCGAGGTGTTTTACAAGAAACTCTCTAATCTGTCGATTGCACGCTGGTCAGCCTTCCCTCAGTTTACCACAGACTTCCAACCGGCGGACGGCGAAGTACGTGGATTTGATTTTCGAATTGAATTTTCCAAAGGGATATTTTACGGTTTCGCCAACTATGGGTATACCATTGTCGAGTATGAGGCGCGACAGGACGGGCTTGATTTGTGGTTCGGATCGCCCACACTGATATTCTCTCCGCCGCATGACAGGAGGAATCAGGTCAACGCCCTGTTTTCATTGAGTAAAAACGGATTCAGGTTCAGTACAAGGTGGCAGTACGGCAGCGGAACGCCGTTCAGCGAGTCGTTCGGATTCGACGAATTTATTCTGGTAGACGGCCCGATCGATGTGAGGGATGAACCCGGAGAAACGCGAGTTCTCTACGGTCGGCCCTATGAGGGTCGACTGCCCGATTATCATCGACTCGACATGACACTGGATAAGATGTTCGTATTGAAAGGGAGAAAAAAACTGACGGTGCAGTTGGGTGTGACAAATGTGTACGATCGGGACAATCTGTTTTACGTGGATCTTTTCACACTCAGGACGCTGAATCAACTACCGCGTATTCCATCCATTTCTGCCAAACTGGAATTCTGACTCATGTTGCAATGTGGGAATATCAGATTGCCTGTATACGGCAAAATAAACTTGCTGGTTTTGAGCGTTGTTGTCTTCGTTTTTTCCGCCTGTGACGACACGCTGAATCCAATTATTGAAAGTGACCAGCAGGCGACGCTCTGGGGCACGCTCGACATGAATTCGGATGTACAACGCTTGCGTGTCGTCCCCATCCGACCGGTTATCGATGCCAGACTGATGGAAAAGGTTGATCTGGATCTTCGATCAATCGATTTGACTACCGGTGAGACCGTAACCTGGTCAGGAAGAGAGGTGACATTCAGTGACGGGAAGGCTGGAGTTCTTTTTGAAATAAATCTTAAAATCGAGCCTGAACATACGTACCGGATCGAACTGCGCTCTTCTTCTTTCCCACTTGTGACTAGCGCCGAGACGACCATTCCTGAAGTCCCCATTGCGACTGTTCATGAAGAGAATGTTACGGCCTCAACGGGGCCAACAGGCTTGGTGGTACGCGGAAGTCAAAGCGTTGTCTGGACGCTGCTGAACGGAGAACCCCATGAGATTGAACAATGGTACAGGTTCCTGGAATTCACTGAGATCGGATTCGTAGATTTTCGATTGCCTTATGACGTTCCAAACTCCTATGACGATGCGCTCAAGCGCCTCGAACTGGCACTGGATTTAAAGAGGCAACATGATACGCTGGACACAAACCTTTCGCTGGATCAGCTTCTTCTCGTTGGACTCGGCCAGACCATCACCTTACTGGACAATAAATTCGTGCCTCCGGGGGGAGTCTTTGATCTGGAAATTCTCGCGCAACCCGGGACGTTTTCCAATGTCGAAAATGGCTTCGGATTTGTAGGAGCGGTAGGAAGATTTTCCGTGGAATGGGTCATTTCCGAAAAATCAGCGCGGATCCTGAATTACAACCCGCTCAATGGAGGATTCAGAATCGGTAATCCTATCGGACCGGTAACACGGCTTGCAGAGGTAGCTCTCTCGCCGTGGCCGGCAGTACAGGCGGCCGACTACTGAAGAATTGTAAACGTCGCTTCTTCCGTAAATGGAGACCCCTTATAACTCGTGTCTATGGTCTGGACCGCCCAGTAATATTTACCGGGTGCGAGATCATGGATAGTCCAGGAGAGATTGTTCTGAACATTGCCGTGGGCGGAAACATATCTCAACCCATTGTCCGGGCTTGCCATTGCCGGCATCACGTCGCTTGCGTCTTTGGAACTTCCTATTCGAACGTTATACGTTAATGCTGGCGTCGGTGTACTCGAGTCTCTCCCGGCGTTCCAGGACAGTGTTACCTGATTGCCGAGGACGGTTGAAGATGTCTCGGTTGATGCCTGTGGCACCCGATTTCGAGGATACCACGGCAGGTAGTTCCGCAGCACCTGCGATACGTTTCCCCGCGCTTCGTCAAAACCGAGGGAAAAAATGTCAAGGTCGCCGTCGTTGTCGAAATCTCCCCAGAAGGTAGTTCCAAACAGTCCACCCGAGAATCTACCGTGGAGTCCGATGTTTGAATGGGTAAAAATATTGGATTGTTGATTCTGGAACGCCTGTCCAGTGCGTGTCAACTGAGGACCCATGCTCCCTGCAACCAGGAAATCGAGGAATCCGTCATTATTGAAGTCACCCCATTGAGCACTACCGCGATAGCGACCAAAAGCAGGATCTTCTACGAAACTTCCGATGATTGTGACTCCGTCCGGGCTGAAAGATCCTCCATTGTTCTGGTAGACATAAATCTCACCTTGAAGTAGAAAAGGCGTCAAGATTCCTCCAGAATACAAGAGGTCCAGATCGCCGTCTGCATCGTAATCGCCCCAGTCGACAGAGGCACCCAGCAGAGGTATAAACGAATCCGTCGTCGGAAAGAAGTTTCCCCGTCCGTCGTTTCTGTACAATCGCGTGATGAACTCCTGGGGGCTTCCGATTCCGGTAATGATTAAATCCAGGTCCTGATCGTTATCGTAATCTCCAACAGCAATTGAACTCTGGCCAACATGAATCAGATTCACAGAAAGTGGAGCAAATCTGCGTTCAGTTAGAACCAGATTCTCGTATATCGTGGACAGCGGATTATTTTCTTCATCGTACCCGGAGAGAATAATATCCTGGTCGCCGTCGTTGTCGATATCCGCCAGTTTAAGGTCGCCGTCTGAGAGGCCGGGTAACACGTAGGCCAGTGCGAATGGTCTCTGCGCTTCGGGCGGCATTTGCAAATACACCAGAAGCAGCCGCTCTTCCAGATTGGTGATACCCATCATCAAGATATCCAGGCGACCGTCACCATTTACATCTCCCCAGGCCGCGGAACTTCGCCACAGAGGGATTTGGAATACGTCATCGAATCCGAGTTCCAGATAGTCGATCCCGAAAACAATTATCGGTTCGCCGCCCGGATTCGGTATCTCTCGACTGACTTCGCCCATGTTGATATAAAGCTGCGTAAACGGAGTTGCAACTTCAAAATCAGTTGTACTCCCCGTGTAAATCAAATCAAAATTTCCATCGCCGTTGAAATCACCCCATGCCGCAGCACCGTACTGAAGCGGTTCAATGTTCTGTAGAAACAGCTGCTCCCAGAGTGGAGGTGGGTCTTGGGCCACCGAATCAAGAGCAGAAGTTGTGGCACACATTACAAGGAATACTGTCAGGTATACACTTCTCATTTCAGTAAAACAAGTTTCTGAGTGAATACCTGTTCGCCGGCGCGCATGCGAACGAAAAAGACTCCGGAACCGAGCGCATGTCCTGATTCGGAGTCGCCTTCCCAGTCGATTCGGTGTATTCCGCCAGGCAGATAGCCGTTTACGAGGGTTTTTATCCGCTTGCCGAGGATGTCAAATATTGTGATCTCCACCGCGGTGGATACCGGGATATCGAAGACCAACGTCGTGGTCGTACGCATGGGATTAGGGTACGCCGGATGGAGCATGAAATCCTGCGGCAAATCGACCTTGTCGTCGGTACCGGTAGATATTTTACCGCCCGTAGAAACGGAGAATTGTCCTTCCTCCGAAAATTCAGATCCGATATACGAGTTGTCGATGGTTTGAACGCTCCAGAAATAAAGTCCGATCGGGAGATTGTGCAGCGTCCAGCTCAAATTATGGCCGACGTTGCCCGGTCCGAAAATCCAGCGTTTACCGGTGGTCGTATTCGCCCGCGCTGAGAATATATCAGAAGCTCCTGGAGCCGTGCCCACACTGACATTATACATCAATCCCGCAATTCCTGTCTCAACGTCATCGCCGGCATTCCAGGAAAGTGTAACATTGTCCGCATTGACGGTGCTCGAGAGTCCGTCGGGTGGTTGCGGGGGTCTGTTTATGAGCCGGCTGTCGTTGCGGTACAGTTTTGAGAACGGGGTACCGATAAAACTCCGACCAAGCACAAAAACATCCAGATCGTTGTCTCCGTCGAAATCAATCCACTCTGCGTTGGCCGTTGATGTGCCCACAAGTCCCGTGGCTTCTATGAATTGCCCTGCTTCGTTTCGGTATATCTTGCCAATATGGCTGCCGTCGAGCGACGTTCTTCCCATGATAAACAGATCCAGATCGCCGTCCAGGTCATAATCACCCCACGTGAGATCCCCGTAGAACACGCCCTCGAACTCATCGTCAAGGCGGTTAAATATTCCGTTGTCGTTTCGGTATAAAATCGTTTTTCCGTGCAGAATGTCGGCGACCGTTACCTCCGCGCCAGAAGTGGCCAGGTCGAGGTCACCATCTCCGTCAAAATCGGCCCATTCGACGGAGGCGAAGGCAAACCCCTGCAGACTCACGGGCGATTCTGTAAATCCTCCTGCCCCGTCGTTCAGATATATCCTGGTTGCAAAAATGCCGTTTGAGTTGGTGCCGGAAACGACGAGGTCGAGGTCTCCATCACTGTCATAATCGCCGAAAGCTGCGTCTCCAAACCTGGCAACGAAATCGGGAGTGTCCATTTCTGTGAATCCGGCTTCACGATCATTACGATAAATTTTCGCAACAGACTCTCCGCTGACAGTCTCACCAGCCAGAAATAAGTCTTCATCGCCATCGTTATCTACATCGGCCCACCGAACTGTACTGGCGTGCACGCCGGGGAATCCAGCGTCAACGGGCGTGAAGATGCCTGCGGAATTATTAAAGAGGATGGAGACCGATGTGTACGGTTTTTCCGCAGATGTGGTACCGGTCAAAAGAAAATCGAAGTCACCATCCAGGTCATAATCGGACCAGTATGCGTTTCCCAGGTATGTTTCAATGGAAAGATCCGTGATTGCAAACGGAATCGTTGTCTCGGACGATTCTCCGCTGGAGCGGTTGAAGGCGACGGCACTTCGCGGAAGAAAAGGCGCTCCGCTTTTCGAGTTTCCGGTATACAGTATATCCATCAGCCCGTCGTCGTTCAGATCAACCAGCGCCACGGAGCCGTGACTGAGGTTCAGAATATCGGTATCAACGGCCGAGAATATAAAAGGCTGTGCATACACTTTCGTAAACAGACCAACGCCTGGAAGGAGCAGAAAAATCAGAAATCGGAAAGGATGTTTACGCAAATCGTTTGGTACCGTTGGTTGACTGGTTTTCAGAACCGCATTTTAGAGGCCGATCAAATTGCGCAGACGGCATCCAGGAGAAATGGTTGTGCTTTATAAAAGATGAACCTTGTAATATCCGTAAAATTGGACTGTTCTCAAAGGGCAAAAAAAAGGGCATGTAAACACGGAGTCTGTTGATCGCGTATCGCATCATCCGGAACGGATTGTGAACAAAACAAATTTTGAATTAAACTACCCGAAATAAATGCAGTTTGGGATAAAAGCTGTTCAGACCAGAAGCTGTTTGGAATAAAAGCTGTTCAGACCAGAAGCTGTTTGGGATAAAAGCTGTTCAGACCAGAAGTCGTTCGGGATAAAATGTATCACATTTTCGTGGTTTCGGATGGAACGGGCGGTACCGCCGATCAATTACTACGTGCCGCACTGGCTCAGTTCATAGAAACTGAAGTGAACATTCAGCGACGCGGTGGAATTCTTATCGAAGAGCAGGTCGTCGAAGTTGTTGAAGAAGCAGCGCGAGTCGACGGATTCATAGTCCATACCGTTGTGTCTGCAGATATGCGGGCCTCGATCGCTGACATCGGAAGGTTGCATAATGTGGAAACAATCGATTTGATGGGACCGCTACTGGCTCAACTGACTTATCAACTCTCAGATTCGCCCTCGGAGAAACCGGGACTTTTCCGGAAATTGAATCGCGAATATTTCCAGCGGATCGAAGCCATGGAATTTGCGTTCCGGCACGACGACGGTCAGCGGGTCCATGAGCTTACAAACGCTGACATCGTTCTCCTGGGTGTCTCGCGCACGTTTAAAACGCCGCTCAGTATTTATTTTGCGTTCAAGGGCTGGCTGGTCGGAAATGTGCCGATAATCTGTGACATTCAGCCACCGGAAGTTATCTATGATCTCCCGGCCGGGGTAGCATTCTGTCTGACTACGGACGCAAGAAAACTCGCTGATTTGCGCAGAGTCCGAGATGCACATCTTGGCGGTTCGACTGGAAGTTATGCCGATGTCGATTTTATCAGAAAGGAGTTGGCCTATGCCAATTCCGTCTTCAGAAAGCGGCGCGACTGGGACGTTATTGATGTGACCAGAAAACCCATTGAGGAAATCGCCTCTGAAATATTGATACGGAAGAGGAAGAATCTGGCAACTGCGAAATAAGGATTGTTTACGCTTTCTAAAATCGCCTGACAGGATTGTCACAGGAGCCGCGTTCGTCAAGAAAGGAGCTGATGAAGAGGCGAACATTTGCACGGAGTCGGAATACTTCGTATATATACGTAGTGATGTTCGAGAAGCTACGTATTAATGTTCGTGTGATGACGTAGTTTTTTCCACCCTTTACGCCCGTCGTGTGATGTCATCGGCGTTCGGAAAGGGTGGTTTTTTTTGCGCCTCTTCTCCCTCTTTTTTCGTACTGCTTCGATCATTTTCCGTACTTTTTCGTACTGCTTCGATCATTTCCATGAACTAAGGTCACATGGATTTCACTTGATCCTGTAAAACGAACATCGCATTTTTGCACCTCTTTTCCTTCGTCGACATCTGAGATTTTGACTGTGCATGTCGGTATACCCCAGCACGACAGCGAGATTTCGAATTGTCCGACTGAAGGTACACGGATTTTTGAGGCATAAGCAGATCTGGATCCACGCAGTTTCTCAACGGTTCTCTTGCGGAATTAAACTCTTGGAAAGGATCACATTGTCTATCAGACGATGAACAGAATTATACACCCCGCCGACGACCGGGGATTTGCCGATCACGGCTGGTTGAAGGCTCAACACTCATTCAGTTTCGCGGACTACTACAGGCCTGATCGTATGAGTTTCGGGCTGCTGAGAGTACTGAACGACGATGAAATCGCTCCCGGAATGGGATTTGGTTCGCATCCTCATAACAACATGGAGATCGTCACCGTTCCGTTGCACGGTGCTCTCGTCCACAGAGACAGCATGGGGCACGAGGAGACTGTTTCGGCCGGTGAAATTCAAGCCATGTCGGCCGGCAGCGGAATCACACATTCTGAATACAACGCATCAGATTCTGAAACACTGCGACTTCTGCAGCTCTGGGTTCTGCCCCGCGAGCAGAATGTTACGCCTCAGTACGATCAGAAAAAGTTCGATCTGGGCTCCGACGTTTTTACAACGCTTGTGTCGCCAGACGGCAGGTCGGGTTCGTTACGCATCAGCCAAGATGCCATTTTTTCCAGGGGAGTATTTTCTGCAGGTCTGGAGGCCGCTTATGAGGTCCAGATTCCCGGCAACGGCATGTATCTGTTCATCATTTCGGGTCGTGTAAGTATAGATGGCGAGAATCTCGGGCCGCGAGACGCTGTGGGTATTACCGAAACAGAGTCGGTATCATTCGTCAGCGAGGCAGCCTCCGACATTTTGTGTATCGAAGTGCCGATGATGTAATTCCGGATCGATTTAAAGTCTGTTAACAGACATTTATTGCGAGTGGAATTATTCATACTCTTATGTCTGGAAACAGGCCATGGCTTGTCCTGGATAACTCCGGGTTAATCAAAGAATCTCCATGTCGCGCGCCGATCGAGAGTTCCACCTGCTCGAACGCCTTTTCAGGCCCATAGACAATGCGTCGCTGGTGTTATTTCGCGTCGCATTCGGCGTGATGATGATCGTTGAAATCGCGTACGAATATTTTACCGGTAACCTGCAACACGTGTGGGCGGGGCCAGCCTTTCATTTCAGTTATTTTGGATTTGAGTGGCTTCCTGCCTGGTCACCGATTCTGATGTATGTCCACTTCGCATTTACGGCCATCTGTGCGGGTTTCATTGCAATCGGTTTGTGGTACCGTTTCGCTGCATTTTTCTTTTTTCTGAGTTACTCCTACATCTTTCTGATCGAGCAGGCAGCCTACCAGAATCACTTGTATTTTTTCTGTTTGATAGGTTTTTTGTTCGTTTTCCTGCCCCTTGATCGCGCGGCATCTCTTGACGTTCATCATGGCCGTTGCGCCAGGTCAGCGGAGATCGCCACCTGGACGTTGTGGATCGTTCGATTTCAGATAGGTCTTGTTTATTTTTTTGGCGGTATCGCAAAGTTGAACTTTGACTGGATACACGGAGAACCGCTCCGAATCTGGATGGCCAGACGCAGTGATTTTGCCATTATTGGTCCGTATGTGGATGAAGAATGGCTGGTTTACTTTTTTGTATACGGTGGCTTGCTTTTTGATCTCTTTGTTGTCCCGGCTCTTCTCTGGCGTAAGTCGAGGCCATTTGCGTTTGCCGCCGTGGTCTTTTTTAATCTGACGAATGCATTCCTTTTCAAAATAGGTCCGTTTCCGTGGGTGATGCTGCTCGCCACGCTGATATTCTTTGAACCCGACTGGCCGCGTCGGGCAGCGTGGAAAATTGACCAGTTCGCCGGCTGGATTCGCGGGAGGGTAAAGATGACTTACAAGGGTGTTATTGATGCAAGCACTCCACATGGACACCTTGCCTCGCATCCTGGGAACATATCGGGCAGAAAAAGAACACGAATCGTGGTGGGTATTTCGCTCTTCGTCGTAGTCCATCTTTTGCTTCCGACGAGAGCCTATCTCTATCCGGGGGATCCAGGATGGACGGATGAGGGGCACTTTTTCTCGTGGAGAATGATGCTTCGTGATAAGGTGGTGACCGATGCAATCATATTGATCCATGATCCGGAAACGGGTGAGAATATCCCCGTCAGTTTAGATCAGTACATGGAACCCTGGCAGAGCAGAATCATGCTCCGAAATCCGGAACTCGTGCGCCAATTCGCATGGCGCGTAGCGGAGGATGCCAGAGAAAAGGGAATGGACAACCCACGAGTCCATGCTCGCATTCTTGTATCCATGAACGGAAGGCGTTCTTCGTTACTTATTGATCCGGCGGTCAATCTGGCGGGCGAAAAACGTACGATCGCTGCTGCCAAGTGGATTCTTCCCTGGACGGAGAACTGATTAACTGTTTGCAGACCATTAGATAGACCTTTCGAACATGATTTTTCCTCCGACAATGGTCATGTCCACTCGCGTTTCAGGAATCGAGTCTTCATCGATGGTCAGGATGTCTTTGGACAGGACCGTGATGTCTGCCAGTTTCCCTGTTTCAAGGGATCCTTTAACATTTTCCTCAAACGCGGCGTAAGCATTGTTGAGCGTGTACGATTTCAATGCGTGTTCTCTCGAGAGCCGTTCATCGGAAAAAAAGACGGATCCGTCGGCAAGTTTTCGCGACACGGTCGCGTAATAGCTCGCAATGGGATCAATGTTTTCAACCGGAACATCCGTACCGTTCGTCACTACGGCTCCCGATTGCCACAACGTCTGCCATTTGTATGCACCCGCACGGGCGCGTTCTTTGCCGAGTCGGCGGTACACCCAGAGTGCGTCGGACGTGCAATGGATGCCCTGCATTGATGCAATGACGCCGAGCTTTGCGAATCTCGGAAGGTCCTCAGGATCCACATGCTGCGCGTGTTCGATTCTCCATCGCGGTGCGTCAAGACCTTGAAAGTTTGCGTAAGCCTCCTCAAAAATATTCAGGATTTCGCGATTTGCTCTGTCTCCAATGGCGTGCACATTGAGTTGAAACCCGTACTTGGCAGCAATTCGAGCCGTTTCTCGTACACTCTCCAGGGACGCAGTATTCAGGCCGGAACTCGAAGCCAGATCTTCGTAGGGCTCCAGAAGCCAGGCTCCGTGTGTTCCAAGCGCGCCGTCAATACCTCTCTTGATCGATCGTACGGTCAGTCGATTATCTCCGTAACCATCCATGAAGTAGTCAGGAAGCCGTTCTTCGAGGTCCTCGTTTGATTCGGAAATCATCACGTAAAGTCGAATCGGGAGGCGTCCCTCGTCGACCAGTCGTTTGAACATATCGATCTGTTCAAATGACGATCCCGCATCATGAAAAGACGTCACACCGTTTTCAAGTGCTTCCTGTATCGCGAAGCGTATCTGGGTCTCCGCTTTTTCATCGAGTGCCTCCTGTGTCATATCCTCGCTGGCCCGGGCCACCGCTCGACTGACCAGGCGCTGCGCCGTTTCGCGTAACATCCCGGTAGGTTCTCCACGGACATCGTGAAGGATTTCGCCGCCCGACGGGTCTGGTGTTTCGCTGCTTATTCCAGAAAGCCGCAATGCCTCCGCATTTGCGAAGGAGCCGTGACCGCTGGCATGGCCCAGCAGAACCGGATTGTCTGGAGAGACGGCGCTCAGAGAGTGGTGTGTAGGAATGCCATCCACGGATCCTTCAGGGACGGTATCCCATTTTTCCTGGTGCCAGCCTCGACCCTGAATCCATTCGCCGGGTTCAGCGGTTCTGACCGCGTCGGAAACCATATCGACCACCTCCGCCCAACTCTTTGTTGCGGTCAGGTCCAGAATCATCTGCGCACGGCCGAGACTCAAAAGGTGTCCGTGACCCTCGATAAAGCCGGGAATCGCCAGTCGGCCGGCCAACTCAACGACCTCCGTCTGAGGTCCCACGAAATCAGCGATCTCGCTTGACGAACCGACAGCCAGAATCGTGTCTGCGCGGATGGCAATGGCTTCCGCATAGGGCATGGATTCGTTTATTGTTGCTATTTTTCCTCCTGTCAGCACGAGGTCAGCAACCGGTCCCTTGGTTTGCGAGGAGCATCCCGTGAGGTCGATTATTACCGACAGAAAAAATATAGATAAAGAAAAACGGCTATAAAACGTGTATAACATGGCTGTGGTCTTGATCGGCTGATTGACAGGCCTGAGTATGGAAGGATCTGCTCTCAAGCAAATACAATGTATGCCTGTGAAATCGGTTCGGGCAATAGTAGTCTTCTTTTCGGATAACCCGGAAAAGATTGTCCTTCGTGAGCAGCCTTTCCTGCTCACGGGGTTCCCGGATGAAGTTACCGCGATCCATCGCATATAAAAACCGTGAAACAGGATTGCGAGGATTCGGATACAGATCCAGAACAAAGAAATATTTCGTACTCAACGCGACCCAGTGGCAGACCCGACTTGCTTCGTTGTCAGAAAGATGATGCAGGACACTGATCAACATCGCCAGATCGAACGTCTGTCCCAGAGTTATTCCGGCGGCGTCCGCCTGAATAAATCTCTTCCTGGGATCACCAGAATAGCGTTTTATACATGTCTTGATGAATGACGGTGATGTGTCTATTCCAACATATTGTCCGCGCGCAATCTTCGCCCAGTTGCCCGGTCCGCACCCTATGTCGACAATAGAGTCAAACTCAAGTCCGGAAAGGAATCGTTTGATCTGCCGTGTTTTTCCTCCATCCAGAAGGAATTGATTGGCGTTGAATACAAACGCGCTTTCAAACAGACGGTCGATATACGGATAAAGCCCTCGTGATTTATCGACACTGAAACTCATGCGAAGGGCGGATTATCATCGGTTCTGTTTTTTGGACCTTGCAACGTCGAGAGCTTTTTTACTCCAGCGTTCCAGCTGATCCGAATCCTCCAGTACATCGGCAGGGACCTCATAATAATTCATTGCCCTCTCGTCGTCATAAGGTCGAAAAGGCTCCGTTCCGGCTTCTGTAAAATCAGCTCTGTTGGAATCATCCACTTTGAAATACAAGGTAGCGTTCGCAATCAACGCAAAAAACAGAGCATTTGAGTAAAGACCGACTCCGCCGAACATCGCTTTGTGCTCTATGGGAATACCCAGGCTGAGTTGATTGATCACGTATTTTTTGAATCCTTCGTTTACCCCCATAATAATCAGGCCTTTCCAGGCAAGGTTTCGGAGTGACATGCCCTAAGATACCTCACACGGCAGATTATGACCCGCATGGGTGTGTGTCACCCTTGCAACGTGGGCCTGACGCGCATGTGGCGCTCCGTCCTGGCGAAGAACCGACGGAGCGCCATGCGCGTGCGTTATAACGGAGCGTAAGAACCACTGCCGGTCTATTGGTTATTGGTTACCGCTATGCCCCTCGTGCTCCTCGTGTTCTTCGTGCTCCTTCGGTGCTGCCGTGGGATCCGGCTCTGCGACCGGCTGTATCAACGGTGTTTCTCTCGCGATTGCTTCATCGCTCCAACTCGCGATCTCTTCGACAAAATTCTGCGCCAGGTAACCGAAATCGACCGCCTCGATCGCTGAATCCTGTTTAACAACTTTAACGCGTGCCAGGTTAGCCGCGGCGCGGCTGTGCTCGGCGTCCAAGGAGACCGCAGACTCATATGCTTTTTCCGCGGCGCGAAATCGATAGGTACGCTCCAGTGCCATTCCGAGATTGTTATAGATCACTGCGATGTCGGTTCGAAGCTGTGTGGCTCGCGCGAGAGACGGCAAGGCCAGTTCGTATCGTTCCTGTTCGATCAGAATCAATGCGAGATTATTCATGGCCCAGACGTCCGTATCGTCTAAACGCAGCGCATCCCGATAGGCATCAGCAGCATCCTCCAAACGTCCCATCGCATGAAGAGACCGTCCTTTGATCCGGTACGCTTCGTTGCTTTCGGGATCAAGCTCGAAGGCATGTTCGACGGCGAGCAGAGCCTCTTCACCGCGGTACATATCGAGCAGCGTCCGCCCGAGATTCAACCAGCTTTTTACGTGTGTGGAGTCCAGTTCGAGTGCACGGATAAACGACGTTTCTGCGAGTTCAGCATCTCCTGATTTCATCGCAGAAAGCCCCAGCATGAAGAACCCCCATGGATTGGTATTGTGTTGCTCCGTGTAGGCAGCGAAGAGCCTGATTCCTTCATCATATCGGCGTTCTTGAAACGCGGTTTCAGCTTCCGCAAACGTGACTTCGCGTGGTTCTTCGAGAGTGCGGATACTTGTCTCCTGGTTGATCTCGGATAGCTCCGCACGTGTGTCTTCAGGCGAGTATTCTCCGGCCGCGTGTTCGGCAGCCGCCCACGAATTCACGCTTACGGATGTGTTTTGCGACGTGCTGGACTGGAGCGTACCCGGGCTCCGTGATGCATTAATTTTAAGGTCTGACGCTCCGTTTCCATCGCATCCGCTGGCTGCCAGAAAAATCAGGGCGAGTCCTGCTGCACAGGACATAAGAGAGAGGTACTGTGTCCTCAGGTTGAGATTTAAAAACATGATATTCCTCCTTGTTTGTTTTGGTTGCGCTGGACCAATGGTGATCTTGATCTCACGTGGAGGGAATGCAAGTGCTCTGCCAGAAATGGGCCTTGTGGCACAAATATATTATAATAGCATGGACTGCAATGGTAAATAAATATATCCTGAAACGGTTTTCAGGCCATGACCTGATGGAATGAGTCCATGCGGACACGATAAAGCCGGATCAATTGTGTCTGGAGGGACACAGTCTCAGCAAAGTGTTATCGCTGTCTCTTGCGGTGTTATCGCTGTCTCTCGCGGTGGATATCGAGTCGGCGCATGATTTTGAGTAAACTGGCATGATCAGCCAGTTCGAGCGCGTCCGCAGTTTTGCTGATCTGCCAGTCGTTTTCTTCGAGTGCGAGCACTATGATCTGGCGTTCGGCCTCGGTTCGCCGGTTCTTAAAAGAATGTGCAGCGCCAACCGAAAGGCCGATTCTCTTGCGGTCGACATCCATTCTGATATCACCAGGCAAATCATCGAGGTCGATCAGATCTGTCCGAGAGGCAATAATGGATCGCTCGACAATATTTCGCAGTTCTCGAACATTGTTTTTTTTCCACTTCATCACTGTAAGACACCGAAGCGCTTCCGGTGAGATACGTTTCTTGCGTATTCTGAATCGTTTGCAGGTGGTTTCAAGAAACCGGTCTACCAGCACCGGTATATCAGACGCTCGATTCCGCAGTGGCGGAACAGTGATTACATGCACGTTCAATCGAAACAGCAAATCCTGTCGAAATGCGCCATCATCCGAAGCAGTCTCAAGATCACGATTTGTGGCAGCGATGATTCGGGCGCTCATTTTGATCGGCCGTTCTCCGCCTACTCGTATGAATTCCTCCTCCTCCAGAACTCGGAGAAGTTTGGCTTGGGCCTGAACGGGAAGATCACCAATTTCGTCAAGAAAGAGCGTTCCCTTTGCCGCGCGTTGAAACGCACCGCGGTGAGATCGATTCGCACCTGTAAACGCACCTCGTTCATGCCCGAAAAGTTCGCTTTCAAGAAGATTTTCCGGAATGGCTGCGCAATTCAGTGCAATAAATCTGTTCCGATCTCCGCGCCCGGACAGGCGGTGGATCTCGCGTGCAACAAGTTCCTTTCCGGTACCGCTTTCACCGTAAATCAGTACGGGGCTGGGTATGGGCGCGATCCGCGCGATACTTTCATTCAACGAGCCCATGGCCGGGCTTGACCCGACCATTTCATTTCCCGAGTCGACTTCCCTGCGGAGAGCAGCCACTTCATCCTCGAGAAAATGTGTTCGTAACGCTTTCCCGATTTCGTGGATTACACTTTCCATAGGTTCGGCTTTATCAATAAAGCCAAAGGCACCAAGGCGGACTGCTTGAACGCAGCGGTCATAATTGCCCGTACCGGTATATACGATGACCGGTATGGTGATACATTCCTTCTTCATCCTGCGTAAAACGTCGAACCCATCCAGATCTGGCATTTCAAGATCGAGGATCACGCAATCAATGGATTCACCGGTCAGAATATCCAGTGCTTTTGCCCCGGATTCAGCCAGCCGAACTTCATAATCCGCTGTTCTTTGCAAATCATAAGCGTACTGCTCTGCAAGTGCTTTATTGTCATCAACTACAAGTACAGTCGGCATAAGCATAGAAGGGTCTCATTGTTTTACCGTCGCCGAGCTGGAACGGTTATGGTGACACGCGTTCCTTTCCCGGGCGAACTATCGAGATGGACAGATCCGCTCAAGTCCATAATGAGACGTCTAACGATGCTGAGGCCGAGACCGGTTCCGCCGGGTTTTGTAGTATAAAAGTCTTTAAATGCGTTTTCAAGTTTTTCCGAATTCATTCCGACTCCTGTATCATAGATCACGATCTGCGCGTTCGTTTCGTTGTCGGCATCTTCTCCTTCATCGTTCGGCCACGTTGTTTCACGATCGTTCTCGGCAGTCAGTTCTGTGTCTATCCCGACCGTTCCGATACCGCCTTTCAGGCTGTCGAATGCGTTGTCGAGGATATTTTCGAGAATACGACGAAATGCAATCGGGTCTGCGTCCACTGAGCATGAGGCAGTGAGGCGCAAAGCAATCTTCACGCCGCGAGCGTTGGAATACTCTTGCACAATACGGGTGATCAACTGATCCAGGTCCAGTGAGGAAAGCCTGAGTTTCGGAGAAAGCTTGGCGTAGTTGCCGGCCAACTGCTCCAGGTAGGTAATACTCGCATCGAGACTGGCTTCACGATCCCGGACTATCTCTGCGAGTTCGTCCGCATCGGTATGTGCAAGCGAGGCGTAGTGACGGACGATATTTCGAATGGGAGCCAGGGCATTCTTGATATCATGGTTAACCTGCCGGGCGAGTTCGCCGATCGCAAGTCGTCGCTCGGCTATTCTGAGCGAAGCGGCATCCCGTATCAAGCGACGTATCAACTCATCCAGAACACGGGAAAGGTCCCCGACTTCGTCCTTTCGTCGCGTTTTGAAGCTTATGTTGAGTCGGTTCAGATTGATCCGGGTTGTTTTATAGAGTAATTCAGAGAGCGGTTCACTGATCTTGCCCGAAGCCCAGACAATAGAAATGAGCCCCAGTGTCAGGATAATGCCAAGAATTCCCAGGAACCACCGATCGAGATCCGAAAGGAGCAGCTCAAGATCTGCCATCGAATACACGAGACGGAATCGTAACTCAGCCGTGCTCCCGTCTGAATTATCCGCAAATGACACTTCTATGATTGAGGTCGTGCCGGGGTCTCGTATCTCGGTTTGTGACGCGTTGCAAAGGGCCAGATCAACGAATAGCACAAGTGCTTTATTGGAAGAATCCTCCAGACACACAAAGAAGTTCGCGGCAGGGTTCAGCTCGCGTAAGAATGCCGGATCCAGGATAAAGCCGGCAAGCAGGTAATAGGGCTCACCGGCGATGAAAACAGAGTCGGATCTGGTTAGAGCGAGAACGGCTCGTTCCGGTGTCCTGCCGTTCAAAATACCGGGTTTATACGGGTTTCCGGTTATTGTTTTCCGGACAGAACGGTGGTGTTTTTCCCGTCGACCATATTCACTGCGAAAGTGACCAGACGTGAGAATCACCCCATCTTTGTCCTGGACCTGAAAATATGTCAGTCCAGCCAGTTGAGCTTGGCGTTCACCAAAATCAATGAGATACGAGTCGATCGAATGAACGCTTCCATCATAACTCGCTAAAGAGGATCTGAGTCGATTATCGTCGCGCATCAATGCGCCCAGACTTTCCAGCCGATCGTTGATTCTGGAAGTATAATCCTGAAAACGCTGTTGGACAGACAAAACCATGGCATCCACACGGTTTCCGTGCTCTGTCTGAAGACGGAGGGTCATATTGTCCAGCACAAACCATGATAACAGAGCAACGGGAAGGACGACCGTTCCGGTCAGCGTGATCAAAAGCCTTGTTCGGAATCTCATGATAAACAGTCAGGTGATGTTTTCACGGTACGAACCTGAGGTTGCCAAACCAATCAAGAGACAGGCCCGAAACTGTCTGGCTGAGGAAAAGATGTCGTCGGGTGTCGATCAGGGGGAGAAAATTGAAATAGTCTTTCGTGTTCAGAACTGCGTTGCCCCCGTGTATTGAATAAGAGCGAGCAACGATCGTGCAAACATCAAGCACACGCCGTGGCAAAGGAAGAATGTAATAGAGGTCGGTACCTTCTGCCAGTCTCTTGTTGAGAACTCCCGGTGGTACGGGAATTGCGGGAGTCATCTCATCCCGGTCATTCCATTGCGGAAGTCGCTGCCCCAGTTCCACTGCCGCCATACTGTCTGCCGGAGACGAAGATGACAACGCAGAGAGCCTTCCTGCCAGTGCTCTCGCTATTGGGTCTTCTTCATCATACACTATGCGTAGCAATGGAGTAGGACGTACATGATCAACGGGAGCATCATTCTTACCCGGAGGTGCTCCCAATGTGCTCCGCATGTTATTGGAGCATGACATGAATTCCGGATACCATTCTGGAATCGTTCCGTGCCTCGCTTCCACGGGTGCGATATCATTCAAGAATGCCTCTGCGAGTCCGTTCGGGAGTTCGGGAGGAATCCGAGATCGCGAGGACGCCCCGGAATGGAATCCCCAGGCGACAACATATGTCCTGTCCCAGGGAAGAGGATAATCCGAGTATTTTCCTGATTCTGTAGCATATTGGTTCGCTACCGGGTCTACCGTAATCACAATGTCCAGGCCGTCTGTTATGAAATCGCGTGCGTCCGTACCGTCCGAAGAATGAAACACGAGGGAGAGAGGTCGTCTTGGATTTGAGTCTGAGAATGTTGTGACGATTTTTGTTACGGAAAGGGACCCGCCGAAAGACCGGGAAACACGTACAGATTCTATTCGAAAAGGACCGCTACCGATATTCCATTCAATTCCGGGAGAGGATCGATACACGGAATACCTCGGGTCTGCGAGCAGTCGTGGAAAATTCGGGTCCGGCTCGGTCAGTAAGAAGCTTATTTTCCTGGCACTTACTGCTTGGAATGATTCGATGCGGGCATTCGATTGCCACAAATCAGCCAGCTGTGACATTATTTCTTCAGAGTTGATCACTGCTCCGTTCCAGAACTTCGCATCAGGTCGGATGAAGAATGTCCATTCCCGATTGTTGTCGGAACTCTCCCACGAGGAAGCAAGCCCCTTTCTGAGCGTATTTGTGCAATCGATCCAGGTAAAAGTTTCGTACAGCTGCCGCGAAAGAAATTGTGCTTCTGAACTGCCTGGAATAATGGTGGAGTCCGTAGAGTGAAGCCGTGTAGACCCTATGGTCAGTGCAGAAAAGCGTTCAGGGTTATCTTCAACAACGATACAGTCTTTTTTAAATCCATACGAAGACAGTATCGGTGTCGTTGAAGCACAGGATGAGAGCAGGATCGATACGAGAAAAGTGGCCGTGCGCCTCATTTTTCATCCCCGTACAACGTATTTGTTCGAAGTTTGTGCGCAAGTTCGAGAGCTCGCTTTATACGAGTTTCAATTCTTTTGGCACTCGTTACGTAATGCGCCAAGCTGCGCTGTCGGCCCGTGGTCATGGCATTGAACCTCTCGGCCGCAGCCGAATCCAGCTCGAGAACGGTTTCGAATTCTTCCCCCAGATCGATTTTGTGGGGGTCAGGGTCTGATTTTAAATCTACATGGACAACATCTCCGACAGAGGCCCCTATTTGCCGAATAAGATCGAGACTCGCTACGAAAAAGCGTTCATTCTCCCCGCTACCGAATAAAGCCCTCCGAATAGAGATGCCACTGATGGTGGCGATCACCCGTTTGGATCCTCCTGCTTCAAGGGCCTGCGCGATGTCAGTCGGAACGGGAATGTAATGCTGAAACATTTGCGTATCTCTACGCAATATCGGAGCTGGAAAATAAAATGTCTCAGAGTTGGCAGGCATCACTCATGAGGAGCATCCGACATCGTCAAAATTCTTATTCCAGCATCCTTTCGTTCCATCCAAGTGATTATTTGCCTTGATAGATCCCTCTTTTGTAAAGGAATTCCACTTGACGTCGTGAACTATTCCTGCGCTTACCTGTGTCCAAAGAAACCCCCTGCTCAGCTCGTCGACCTGGTATAAAACCGAGTCACCTCCATGTTCAGAGGCAGATTCCGGAATCTGAAACGTGAGTTGTTTGATGCCAGCTTCCGGCCTGTTAAAAAAGGCATTCAGGACGTTTACCCGTTCACCGTCAAGCAGGTAGTATAGCTGCCATGAACCCGAACCGGCTTCGGTTGCGACGCGTGCGCTGAACAACTCAAAATTGTCGTATGTCTCACCCTTATATGCACCGTCCGACGTAATAAACATGGACCAATTCGTGTTTGCTCCATCCGGCTCTCCTGTCAGAACAAATTCGAAGGATTGTCCATCGGCATTCATGGATCTGGACCACGTCCAGACGCTTTCAGAAAACGTCGGTGTAGACTGTAGAGCGGCCTGCGAAACGGCAATCGGAATTATCGTATTGGCAATCAGAATAAGAGATACGGGCCAGACTCGAATGGATGCACCTAGGAAATGGAACTTGGATTCACTCGATTTGCCGCCAAGGTCGCTGAAGAGGTCGGTTTCGATAGAAAAGATGTCTACGGAAATGGGATCCGGTGCACCGGAGTCTTCTTCAGTCTCTGAATCACATCCCACGACAAAAGGCAAGATCAAAAATAAGAATGTGCATACGGTCGTACGTTGCAATATGTAATTCATAAAGATTCGCATATAAAATGGACGAAAGAATTTTTCAGTATCGGGTTCATCCTGGCTCGTGTAAAGGCAATATTTTTTCTTACCGGCGCGGATTGTCGCGCCCGCGCCAATGCGCTGCCTGTACGCCCCGCGCCAAGGCGCTGCCTGTACGCCCCGCGCCAAGGCGCCGCCTGTACCGCCCTGCGCCACACCGGGGTCTCCCTATGATCGCAACTGTCGTGCAAGTCGGGCCACTTCGTCCGTATCAGAATCGTTATTCATAGCAGAATCGTTCAAATCGAGGTCGATTTGCTGATGATGGGTCGTTTCAGGTAAAAGCGTGTTCTCCGCAACAGAATGGTCTTCTTGAGACGAAAGACGATCGGATTGCACATCGTCCCAGGTCTGGCTCGTGACGATTGCCTCCAGATTTTGAACACGACGAATCAGGTTGGCATTCTGTTCGGTCATTTTCTCCAGCGCCCGTTCTATCTCACTGGTGGACGTTCCAATTTGTGTTTGCTTCTCTTTAAATTTCAGCCATTCCGACCAGGCACCGGCAAGGATGGCAACGATTGGAATCAACACCCAGGCAAAGGCCATAATATTTCCCCAAATGAATAGAAGCTAACAGATCGATCCTTTCAGAACCGGTCAGTAGCTAAGAACGGGAAAGTTAAAGAATGGATTCATGGTTACAGTTCTTAAATAGGGCGCCCTTTCCAGACCAGTCGATTGCGTGATCGTGCAATAATCGAATCGAGTGCCAGAAAGGTGATGAGCAGAATTGAGACCGGAACGAGCAGGCTGGTCCAGAGCGGTTGACCAATCGCCCGGTCGGTACTCAGTTTCAGGCCTATGAGCGTCAGAATCAGAACAGGGAAGAGGACGGGTGCTGCGACGTACAGGAGCACATAAACAAGCCAAGCGCCGAGTGCCGTGACTGAAGATTTTCCAAGCATTACTGAAGCATTTTTTCGGAATCCACTCCAGGCCTCACGGATATTGGAGTACATATGAACAGTCACTTCATTCTGTAGATCGACGAGCACCGGTGTCACTCCGTTGGCGTGTAAGTACCGCCCGATCATGACGTCTTCAAGCACCTGGTTGCGAACGGCCTCATGGGGCATCAAATTTTGATAAACACCGGCCTCAATCATCCAGCATTGACCGTTTACGCCGGCGAATGTGGAGAAAGGATTTTTGTGGCCGAGCCACCACGGGATGAGAGTAAGAATAAAGTGTCCGACCATGCTCACGATCAGCAAGCCACCACCCCGAATTTCAGGTATTCCAGTGATGACGGTATCCGGTTTTCTCGTACAAAAAAGATCTGCAAGGCGAAGCAGTGAATCACGATGCAGAAATTCAGTATCTGCATCCATGAAAAGAAATACATCCCCGTGGGCCTCCTTGGCCAAGCAGTGCAACGCATGCACTTTCCCGACCCAGCCTTCCGGTAAGCGGCCTCCTTTTATCGCTCTTATCGCATCGTCCGTATTGGAGGCAGCCTCCAGGATTTCCCATGTTGCATCGTCGGACTCATCATCATAAAGAATCAGTTCGGATGACTTGTACGACTGTTCTCGGAAAGACCGAATGAGCCTCGAAATGATTGCGGCTTCATTACGGGCAGGTACGAGAATGGAGATGATCGGGTCTCGTCTCGTCTCCGGGTCAGCAGTATATTCGACAGGATTTTCAGGAATCAGATCGGATCGCGACTGCAACTGCAACTGCGAACGCGTCTGTGACTGCGACCGCGTCTGTGAGTGCAATGAAATACGATTCAACCAGATATTAATCAGAAGAATAAAATGAATTACCAGCAGAGCCGGGAACAGGTATTCCATGCCTTTTAATCCTGAAATTATAAATCCTCAGCGCAGATTCTTATCTCGAAATTCTCATCCCGGGTTTGCCGGGCCGAATATCTCATCCCGGGTTTGCCGGGCCGAATATCTCATCCCGGGTTTGCCGGGCCGAATATCTCATCTCGGGTTTGCCGGACCGTCTCTGTGCCATTGTTTGAAGATGTTGATTGTGCGGTTCGTACAGAGTTAAAACCAAGGAGTGAATTGACGGGGTTGAATTCGCATCCCCGCCTGGAGTTCATCAGACTCAATCCATTGCCAGCTTTGTACCTCGTTGGGATCAGGCTCTGGATCTCCCGAGAACAGGCCTATATATAGACATGGTCATATTCGTTTTCTTTGCTGCCGTTTTCGAATTCTGCGCGATATAACATATCAAAAGCCCATACCAGATAACAGTCTATTCCCATTTCTTCCTGAAGACGTCGATGCGCTGCAGTTCCAGTTTTTTCTCCCATACCCGGGTGACTGCAACATGTATTACTGTGCAATCCGGTCGAGTGATATTTATCGTAAACACGTTGCTGAAGCAGCATTTCTCTTGATATTCTGAATAAAAATACCGAAATCGCACGGTGCAGGAGGCCGTACTCGTGCACCTCCTTTTGCTCAGCCGTTCCGGTTGCTGCATCGTTTTGGTCAACGAGGATTACCTGCTGCATCAGATTCAGCGGGGGGCCTGTTGTCCACCGCATTCATTCGGGTTCGGGCCTGCCGCATTCGTTTCATCTCAAGCGATACCGGCAATCCACCACTGATCAGAACTCCAGACGAGCTGAAAAGAGTTTATTCCTCTTCCGAGAATGGTCTCTTCGCCCCAGAAATGTTTTTGATAAGAACTCATGACGTTGGCCACGTCGCCGTATCGACCTGTTTTATTGTGGTATCCCTCTTCGGCATATCCTCTGTCGCCTGCTCCTCCGATTGTGGTGACGCTGGTAATTCAATCGACAAAATCCGGAGGCGATAAAACGCGAAAGATTCCCCCGGACTGTTCGGATCTGTGAATAAGAATCGCTTCTTTGAGGAACAGTGACAGAAAGCGGTTCCAGTCATAATCGTCGCCGAGTGCCCGCGCGATGGGTGCGCAGTTGGCGGCAACGATCGACTCAATGGGAATCAACGTGCTCGGGGGTGCCTTCACTGCAGATTTTGGGCGGAAGCCAGGAATAAAAACAGACTTAAAATCAATCTTGTCGCAAAAAAAGGGGTGTTTTCGAAACGTCGTTAAAGTCAACCATGGTATTCTCTTTTCTCCGTCGATGATGAATAGTTTATTTACGATGTGCCGGCGTCTGTCGTTGAATGAAAAGACTTGGTAGAATCAGGGCAATATGACGGAGGAGGTCAGCTGAAGTTACCTGGTCAGTCGGCTCGTGTGAAGTTACCTGGTCAGTCCGCTCGCGCGATACTACTCGCGCGCTTCGATTTTGGATAGAAAACGTTTGAGTTGCGCTGCGTATAACTCAGGTTGATCAACCATGGCGGCGTGGCCGGCATCGGGAATGATTGCGATCTCCGCATCCGGAATCTGATCGGCAAACCGAATCATCGTTTCGGGTCGGGCCTCGTCAAATTCCCCGACGATCAGAAGTACCGGTAGCTGAATTTCGTGCAGTCGGTCAAAGCGGTCATAATCCAGAAGGGTCCCTGTCGACGTAAATTCTGTCGGTCCCCACATGGTTTCATACATCTCCATGTTGATGCCCACACCGTCGCATTCCGGTACCGGACGAGGTGGTTGTATGTGATTCAGAAAGCGTGCGTAAAAAGAGTCTGTAGCCGCGATATAATCCGGATGGGAGTAGGTGCCCGTTGCCTCGTGAGACCGGATGGTTTGCTGAAGATGTTCAGGCATTTGAGCCAGCAGGATTTGTGCGTCGTCGAGCCAGATTGATGTACTCAAGAGAGGACCCGCAAGCACAATGGAAACAACACCTTCCGTATCCCCTTCGAGCGCAAATTCCGCGGCCACAGTACCTCCCCAGGAATGACCTAATACATGAACTTCGTCAAGAAAAAGCGCCTTTCGAATGGCCTCCACCTCTTCTACAAAGTGAGACAGGACCCAGGTCGATCGATCGCCGGGTCGCTCGGAAAGTCCCGTACCCAGTTGATCATAACGAATTATGGGTCGGTCCGTGATCAATTCATCCAGTAAGCCGAAACCACAGCTGTTCATGCCGGGGCCGCCATGGATCATGAGGAGCGGGATGCCCGGGGCGTCGGCATGGTACATTTCGAAGAATACTTTTCCGCCCGGGACGTCGACCATTCCGGTGACGGAATCAGCAGCGCGGTCTTCAGCCGGTTTCGGTTGAGACTCGTAACAAGCGGCCATCGAGACGGCCAGCAGCAGTGTGATCAGAAAGGGCGCGTGAGGGGTACGGAGAGAGTTCATGTGGGGCCTTCCTCGTTTGCGAGACTTGTGTCGTTTTCGTCCAATTCGGGTTCGGCCATCTTGCGTCGCACAGCCTCCACCAGCCGTTTTACTTCCGAGCGATACGTATTGTTGATTTTCAGGCGCACGGCTTCAACACGATCGCCGGGAATAACCGTCAGGAGTTGCTCTTTTTTGGGTCGGATGTATAAAACATCTTTCAGGAGCGCCGTATTCAAGTGAATATCTGCCAGGGCTTTCGGTTCAATTTTTATAATGTCGTCGCTGTTGCGTGAAAGGCCCGGCAGTCCGGACTGTAATTCAAAAACGAGAAACTCATCATCTAAGTAGATTAACCCGGTTACTTCGGAAAAATGCTGTGACGCCGATGGAATCGAGAACGGAATGCTGCCCAGAGAATCTGTCCTCGAACGGGCAAAAGCAATCTGAATGTCCGTGGCCAGTTCAGCCGCGATCGAGCGGTGTTTCCTTTTTATTTTAAGCTTGATTTCAGTGCTCTGATCGCCGGGCATGGCTTCGATCACCGCCAGGCGGCGTGGTCGCAAAATGATTGCAGCACCGAAGACACGTTCCCGGTACTCAACATCCTGAATATCATCGAAGGTCACACGAAACGACTCGATCGAGGAGGAGACGAAACCGGGCAGTCCGCTCATCCGATATTCAAGGAGGAGGGAATCCTTTTCGAGCGTCAGGATACCATCGATTTCCATCACACCACGCATCACATCGCTCACGGAGACATCCACGGAAACAGGAACGCTATGCACGGCTAAAGGATTCTGTACCAAGGGATTCAGTTCTATAAAGTGGTCAAAAGATCGGTATCAGAAACTCCAGCGGATTCAGGCGAAGATACCATTTACCAGATTCTCAAACGTCCCGCCGGTATTCTCGCCCCAGAAAAGTTGTCCGATCAGATCAATATCCCAGTTCTGTCGCAAAGAATAAGAAATGGTCGGCAGAAATCGCAGCCAGTTCACTTCGAAAGCATATATCGCGGAGAGGTTGATCAAAACACGGGAGAACTGATGGTAGGTGCCAAATCAGTGACGTGTGTTTATTGGGCATCAGATTTTTCGCGTCGGGGATGAATGTCGGAATTCGAACGGCACCGACATTGTCGTCCGCAATATTGGCCCATTTGAACGCGTCGTCAATAGAACTCATGTCGCCGAGATAGATCTCTGCACGCACAGCATGTGTTCCGGGTCGTTCCTCATAATCAAAGTCCAGATAATCAAATGCATACAAAAGATCGTTCGGATTCCAGACCGGATTAGAGCCCTGGTTAATCCGCTGCCTGCCAATTCGGATCTCACCTGCATCGGCTCCGTAATTCAGCCAGAATCGATCCGCGATCGTTTTGATGACCAGCGAATCGGAGTCTACCCGGGCTTTCTCGAGATTCAATACTCCATCATAATCCGTAACGAGTTCGCCATATACGGGGACATTTTTCGATGCTGAAAAAATGCTTGATGGGGTCAGGCTCACGCGCGTTGACCCGACAAATTATTTCAAAGCCTTTCGCCGCAGAATTTACAATATTCGGCGTCAACACTATGTCCCTCCCGCGAACAATTCGAACAGTGTTGACTCGACACCGAGGTCGTTATTTCTGCTCTTGTAAGCTCGGCGGTCACAATTCCCGTGGGAACTGCGATGATGCCGTATCCGATGATCATGATAAACGCGGCGAGTGTCTGGCCGGCTACGGTAAGGGGTAGAATATCTCCGTAACCAACCGTTGTGAGCGTCACGATGGCCCAGTAAATACTCCGTGGAATACTGGTAAAGCCATTTTCTTCACCTTCGATGAAATACATCAGAGACCCCACAATAACCACCATGGTCAGGACGGTAAACAAAAACACGACGATTTTTCGGCGGCTGGCCCGAAGCGCGCGAACGAGCACGTCGATTTCACGAAGATAATTAACCAGTTTGAGTACCCGGAAAACCCGCAGAATTCTGAGCAGTCGAATTACCAGCAGGTAGCGTGTCCCGGGGATGAAGAGGCTGAGGTAGGTTGGAAGAATAGCAAGCAGGTCGACGACTCCGAAAAAACTGGTTGCGTAGCGTGATGGCTGCCGTACGCAACTCAACCGGAGGAAATATTCTACCGTGAACAGAATGGTGAAAAACCATTCGAGGTTTACCAGTAGGGTTCCATATTCTGCCCGCACCGATTGAACACTTTCGAGCATCACGACGGTGACGGAACTGAGGATCGTCCCGATCAAAACAACGTCAAAAAGTTTACCCGCCGGAGTGTCCGCCTCGAAAATTATCTCGTGCAGTTGTTTCCGCCAGGGAGCAATATGGGGTTGTTCAGGCATGGCGTGAATATAACCGGAAAAAATATCAGCGCCAGGAGGCGCTCGGATTATGTTTCCACTTCCAGACGATGTAGTCGACGAGCGGTGGCTTTTTGCCCAGTTCCCGGATCCGACGATTGATCTGAGCGCGATGGTACTGGCTGTGTGCGGTGATCTGATAAAGAATATCACCGCGCGTGGTTTCGGCCGCGGCCGAGCCGGTTCCTTTCTCAAACACGTTTGACCAGGGTACGGGCACCACTTCTTCCAAGTCTTCTTCTGACAGACCGGTCAACAGCTCTGATGTGTCTGCGTAGTGAGTTCTGGCCCAGTTTGTGGGCTCCGATAAAGAATTGAATTGTTTTCGGTCGGGAAATGGAACACTTTCACCGCGCAAGAGACACGAATATGCGTAGTGAGTGAAACGGATATGAAATAACGTTTTGGCGATGTACTTGTCTTTCGCAGCACCACTCGTATCAAGCAACGCAGACCATACTTCCGCGTCGGCCCATTGCATGTGTGTGAAGAGGGCCGTTAACAGCGAAATAGAATACATAAGAAGGATGGACTGTCGGGTTAGAAATGAACCGTTTTTTCGATCGTTTCATCACCACGTCTGATTACAATTGTCACGACGTCTCCGTCACTCAGTTTCGAGAGAGCCTCCATATAGGTATTAATATCCGTTACGTCGACATCTCCCAACTTGATGACGATATCACCCTTTTCAAGACCGGCCGAAGCGCCAGGGCGCCCGTCCATCACGGCATCAAGGCGCACACCGCCTCCGCTCGAAACGTAGTCCGGCATTACGCCCAGCGAGACTTTGAAAGCTGTCCGGGTTTGTGAAACGTCGACTGTTTTTTCGAAGGATAAGGCGCCGTTGCTGTTCAGCTCTTCAATAAGATCTACCGAAAAAGAAGCCACACGGAAAATACCCTCATAATTGATCAGTTGACTGTCGTCGCCTGATTTGTGGTAGTCTTCGTGCTGACCTGTAAACAGGTGAATAACGGGTGTGTCATCCAGATAAAACGACGCGTGATCGGACGGCCCGAGACCTGATTCGTGTTTGTTGAGAACCAGATCTGTTTCAACAGCATCAAGCGCAGCATCCCATGAAGGTGATGTTCCGGTACCGTTTATAGCGATGGCCCGTGATTCGCCAAGGCGACCGACCATATCGAGATTGATCATGTAGTTGATTTTGCGATCACTCCTCAGAGTCGACGACACAAAGAATTTGGAGCCGATGAGGCCCAGTTCTTCTCCGGAAAAAGCCACAAACAGGTAATTATTGTTTCTGGCACCTGAGGCGAGGAGTTGTCGCGCAATTTCGAGCAGCCCCGCAACGCCGCTGGCATTATCGTCGGCGCCATTGTGAATCGCATTGGTGTCCGGCTCGCGCGAGCCGGCACCACCGTATCCGAGGTGATCAAAATGAGCTCCGATTATGACCGTTGTGCCGGCGCCGTTATCAAGAAAACCGACAACATTTCTTCCCATTCGAGATTCTCCGCTGCCTGTGGCATGGGGATTTTCACTCATGCTGAAAGGAAATGGCTGGAACCAACCGTCTGAGCCCGCTTCTGAGAGTCCAAGGGCTTTGAAACGGTCCGCAATGTAGTTTGAAGCCAATTCCTCTCCATGCGTCCCTGTTTTACGCCCTTCAAGCAGGTCAGAGGCGAGATATACGACATCCACCTGAATGGACTGTGGAACTGCGTCCATCGATTGGGCTGTCACGCGAAAAGGCAATAAACACGCTGAGAAAATGCATGTGATAGTAATGGTTCGAGATATCGAGTACATGGATGTGAAGTACTATGGAAGCGTGGAGTGTTTTACATACGATGGTGTACGGTCTCTGAACTTTTACCGGTAAATTAAACTCTGTTCCAACGATTTTTCGTGAGGATTGCTGAAGCAGAGGCAGACGTTGAAGCAGAAGCAGACGCCGAGGCTTCACAATGGCGTTCGCTCAAGACGCACAGCGACACAACCGGAAGAACGAATACTCGGTTAGAGACAAACGAATTGCCTTATTCCATTCGTTCGGCTATGTGTACCTTACCGGCTCGCTGTACGAGAGCCCCGTACCAATCAACTCCGGACAAACAGCCATGTGTACATAGCATGTTCAAACGATCCATTATTTTAACTGTCACGTTTTCATGGATTTGTTCGCTCACCGTATTTGCGCAGACCTCACCGGGTTTTTCAGGTTTTCTCGACGGGGGTTTCGGGGGTTCGGCCGCTGTAGATGCAGGTAATATTTTTCTGGGATCCGCGCCCGTGGGTTGGCCAACGGGAGACAAGCCGGCAGGAACGGTTTATGTTTTCAGAAAGAATGCAACCGGAGAATGGACTGAAGTGCAGCGATTGCAGGCTTCAGATGCCAGTGTCGGAGACCATTTCGGACGCTCATTACACGCCGAAAAAGGGATGCTGATCGTTGGCGCACCCGGACAAAATGCGGCTTACGTGTTTCAACAAGATTCGAATGGAATGTGGGTCGAATCCGGGAAATTGAGTCCGACAGTGGGAGAAGGATTTGAATTTGGGGGGGCATACGCTCGCGCGGGCTTTAGAAACAGTACCATCGCGATGGCCGGGCAACGCATTGTAGTAACTTCGTACAACGGAGAGACGCATACAGGTGCGGTTCATGTGTTTCATCCTCAGGGGAGTGGGTGGGAGGAAAAAGCGATTCTTACCGGTCAGATCGTCGAAGGTGGAGATGGGTTCGGTTGGAGTATTGCCGCGAATGCGAACACGATTGTTGTGGGATCAACGCTTGAAAATGATCGTGCCGGAGCGGTACGAGTTTTTAAAATGAATACATCTGATGGTACGTGGACGGAAGCCGATCCCCTCATACCACCCACGCTGAAACGCGGAGCCAATCTTGGTACTGCGCTCGCAATCGACGGTCAATATATTTATGCCAGCGCGCCGAGACAGGATGATTTTGGTCGCGTCTATGTATATGAAGAAAAGGTCGGAGGCGGGTTCGACCTTGTCGACGTTCTGGCCGAGAAAAAGCCAGCCGATGACGAACGAAAGGCGGGAGGATTCGGCTCGGGTATTGAAGTGTCAGGTCAATACCTAATCATCGGTGCGCGTGGAGCAATGTTTGCAACAACGACGAGTACTCTCGGCGGAGGCATGTTAAAAATTATTGCCCCTGACGAACGCAGCCGGAACAGCTTTGGTAGCGGTCTTGCTATACACGGAGAAGTCGCAGTTGTCGGGTCACCCGGCGCGGATTATGAAGAGGGACTCTCCAACGTATATGAGAGAAACCCGGGATCCGGGGCGTGGGAGCCGGGCGGACTGTTAATCAGTGAAATTTCGCAACTCGAATCCATTACCGGAAATCAGGTAGACTGTAAAGACGGACGTGCGGGGGAGTTTCAGTGTGATAACGTTGATCTGATTTCGTTTTTGTCCGCGTCTGAATTGACGTCCGAAAGGGGTGTGAAAATGACGGATCTCTGGGGATGGGAAGATCCGAAAACGGGGAAGGAATGGGTTCTGCAGGCGCGTACTGACGGTGTTGCGTTTGTGGACATCAGTAATTCGGAGTATCCTTTGTACGTGGGCCAGTTGATGAAAACGACTTCTTCGCCGGGAAGTACGTGGCGCGATGTCAAGGTCTACAAGGATCACGCATTTATCGTCGCGGACGGCGCCGGCGCACACGGCATTCAGATCTTCGATCTTCGGCAGCTTCGCGACGTGCTTGCAGCCGATATGCCCGTTACGTTCGAAGAGACGGCGCACTACAGCGGAGTGAACAGTACCCACAATATCGTTATCAACGAAGAGACCGGGTTTGCCTATGCGGTTGGCAATCGATCCGGCGGCGAAACGTGTGGTGGCCAACTCCATATGATCAACATTCAGGATCCGACCAATCCTCAGTTTGCAGGATGTTATTCGCTCCCGGACGCAGGTGGAACACACGACTCTCAATGCGTGGTGTATCGGGGTACAGACACCCGTTATGCAGGGCGTGAGGTTTGTTTTACATCCAACGGATCGTCGTTTATCATCGCAGACGTGACGGATAAGAAAAATCCACAGACGCTCGCGCATACCAGTTACCCGAATCAGGCGTACACGCATCAGGGCTGGCTGACTGAGGATCATAATTATTTCTTTATGAACGATGAACTGGATGAGGTGACTGGAATTGTAGAACAGACCAGGACGCTGATCTGGGATGTGAGAGAGTTGGACGATCCGAACCTGGTCGGAGAGTTTTTACTCGACTCCAAAGCGAGCGATCACAATCTCTACATCCGTGGAAATTTCATGTATCAGTCGAATTATCAGGCTGGATTGCGGATTCTGGATATCTCAGACCCTGAAAATCCGATAGAAGTTGGACATTTTGATACCGTTCCATACGGGGAAGACAAGCCGGGTTTCGGAGGTTCATGGAGCAACTATCCGTTTTTCAAGAGTGGTATCATTGCCGTGAGCAGCCGCGAAGAAGGGCTGTTTCTGGTTAAAAAACGGGCTGTTGATATTTAGCACGCGCACGTTTGCGGCGGTCAGGATCGGCTCACCGTCGGGCCTCTGCCACGGAGGCCGGACGCATGAACCGGTCGCCGATCTCAAGGGACGGTTACACAGAACATTACCGGGCGTTTCCGGAAAATGTTAACCCGCGCTGGCGACTTCCTGCGTCCAACGGCGCCCGCGATGAAACCGCCGATAATGCCTGTGATGTTGGCGCGCATGGCGCATTTTTGCCTGCTTCATACGTCGGTCGTTTGTGATTCTCTGCAGGCCCTGTGCCGTGAACAGTGCCTGAGGTATCTGGACGTATTTCGAGCGCGACTCTGCAAAGGTATAGAACTGGCCCTCGTGGAAATAAAGCTCTTTCCCGTTTTCAAGCGTAAGAGTTCGGGCACTGTCGGGAAGTTCGTCTATGGTTTTCAGGCGGCGACCCCAGCGACCTCTGCGGCCCCGGCGACCCTGCTCCGGCGCCATATTTTGTATTTCCGAAGCAATTTCTCCTTGCTGGGTAGTATTTTTTTCCCGGTTACGTAGACCGTCTGTTTTTCCGGCGTCCTGGGATTGTCCGAAAACCATCGTCGCAAGAAAAAGGCCGATCGCGGCAACAATACCTGCAACGATGCTGGTTGTGGATGATTGAGATTTTGTATACATGATCGTGTTTTTGCTTTTTTCGGGCCTGATACGAGGCCCGGGGTGATTCAATGCTCCCTGGTTGCCGACCTGTTTACGCGGGTGTTTCAAGCGAGATGTCACAAAAATGTGGAAAGGTTATTCAGGAAGTGTGCGCTCCTGGGCTAACGGTATGTCAGTTGAAACGGGCCCTTTTCTTATATACTATGATTGAATATTGGTTGGATCAGTAAGTTGGATCACTCCATTGGATCTTGGATATCATCAGATGAGAAATTTTATTTTTCCTGTTACAGTTGCTTTTGCGGTGTTTTGCTCACTTCCCGTCGTCGCGTAGGACGCTGGGCACGCGTCAAAGGAAACCCTGAATAACGCTTATACGGGCAGCTCCTTTTCATCGCCGCCGCGTTCTCGGTCTTAATGATGGCACGTCAGCTCGGGAAGCGCACGCAGCGCGCGCAACCAGAGTGGGCGTGGCGTATTTTGCCCTACGCCATTGGATCTATCGCCCCGTTCTGGGTCATAGAACGCGTTGCTGCTTTTATATTGAAGTTCAGCGCTACGAGGTTTTTACCTTGGCGATTGCTGATTTTGCGGCGGAAAGTTCAGGTAGCGACACGTATTGAGGGTCTGCGGACAACCGTGTTCGGGATCTCTCAGCTCCATGGCGTCGCCCTCCAATGCATCCAAAGAGAGAAATCCGGGATTGATTCCGCGTGAGATCACAACGGCAGTCTGGTTCCGATACCTTTCTCGCCGGCCCTTCGGTAGATCAGAATCGCTGTCGCCATGTCGCCCGAAGCAAGACCGAGATTCATACAGATCGTACGCTCGTTTTCATTTTCTCTTCCCGGTTGTGTGCCGACGACAATTTCACCCAGGTCGGCGTATGGACGGGGCGTTTGTTTAAAAAAGCCGGACTTGCGATAATGTCCCATCTGGCTTAGGTCGTCCGTAGCAAATTTGTCCGCCTGCCTGAGTGCCTCTCCCTTCCAGTAGGAATCAAAATCCACCGCACTGGCAAAGGAACCCTCAGCGACCCATGCGGCTTCGATTACGGGATCCGGATTTTTCAGGATCGGGCCGCTTGTAACTATGAGGTCCATGTCCACGACCGCTTCCCTGGGATTGTTCACAACTTCTATCTTCGTCTGTACGACTTCTGCCATTTCACACGCAAATCTGGCAGCCACATCGGGGTAAATATCAAATGCTTTGACCATGCTGATTTTGAAAACACAAGACAGCGCTTCGAGATTGCTCCTGCCCTGTACACCACAAGCCAGAATGCCCACGCTCGAACTGTCCTTGCGAGCCAGGTATTTTGCCGCGACCGCCGTCGCAGCTCCGGTGCGTTGCGCCGTGATCCATGTTGCGTCCATTATGGCGATCGGGATGCCGGTATCCGTGTCGTTAAGGATCAGAAGACCGTTTACATAGGGGAGATTCTTTTTTTGATTGTCGGGATAACCGGAAATCCACTTTATTCCTGCAGATTGTATACCGGGTATGTACGCCGGCATGGCATGAATAAAAGCATTTTCGCGTGTGTGGATTCCTGGTTTGGCCGGCATTTCGACGCGCCCTTCGCCCTTCTCCTTGAACATATCCTGGACGGCATCAACGATGTCAGACATGGATACACCGACGCTTTCGACGTCAGTGCGACTGAGGTACAAAACGGTAGTCGGGTGCATTCTTTATTTGCCGATGTTGAACCGGGTATTGAACAGGGTATGTACACATGTAAAATGCCCGATGGATTATAAGGTCGAATCGGTTATGGGACCATTTGCATTCGTTTTCCCAAATTCTCATCTTGATCAGGGCCCGTTCGCAGGCACTACCCGAAGGGACGGGTATATTTTCATCCCGGCAGCGTGATCAGACAATAATGTAACGCTGTTGCACTGCGCGTCTTTTGCTTTGTTGGAGGAAAATATCCAATGGCAGGACGCAGTTCGTGTTAACTGGCCATGATATTCAGCGAGCCACAACAATCAGAAATCTCCGCAGGCAGATCGAGCAGCAATGAAGACTTCACGGACGCCAGGTTTATTGATCATGGGTCTTGCCCTGATACTTTCAGCCTGTGGTGACGGCTCCCGGGGAACCGTCGGGGAAATTGAAGCGCCTGAGCCGGGTGCTGCAGTGGGCACGGATTATTCGCTCGTGACGCCTGCCAAAATGCATGAACAAGAATTACCGATATGGCAAATTTCCAATATGCCTGAATCTGCTGAAGCCTATTATGGCCCTGACAGTTATCTTGTGATTGTGCAGACACAGGACGATGATGCGGTGCCGCCGTCCCACGCTCGGGCGGCCGGAGGCGCCCTGACATGGATCACGACGGATGATGGAAAATTAAAATGGCGCCTGAATGATCACGGACAGGATGCGTGCTCTTTTATCATGCCCGACGGAAAACACGTTGTGTATACATCCACACGTGACCATTTGGATATACCGGTTGGAAACTGGTCTGACGAAACGGATTACCCGCAGGGAGCAGAACTATACATGTCCGACCTTGATGGGGGTAATGTAAAACGTCTGACTTCCAATGAGTTTTATGACGCAGAGATTTCGGTACGCCCGGATGGTGAGCGAATCGTTTTTACACGCCAGATAGAGGGCAAACTTGATATCTGGATGATGAAAGCTGACGGGACCGGTGAAAAGCAGCTTACATTCACGGATGACTGGCAGGAAGGAGCGCCGTTTTTCCTTCCAGATAATAAAACAATTACCATGCGGGCATGGAAACGGTCAGAACATGATACGTCTCCGACACCGATGACCGTTTTTACTCTCGATACGAACAGTGGAGAAGTGGTGGTTAGAACGCACGATGACTGGATGAACTGGGCACCGTATCCCACGCCGGACGGAAAACATTATGTGTTCGTAAGGCCGCTTCTCGACGATCCGATGAACTGGGAAATTTATCTTGGCAGTCTCGATGGCAGCGACCCTGTTCGTCTGACGTTCAATGATAGTTTTGACGGCTTTCCGTTGGTTTCCCCGGACGGTACGAAAATGTTGTTCACCAGAAGTACGGGTGAACATTTCATGGCAGATCTTTACACATTCGTGATGGATATCTCGTCCTTGGATGTAGGTCCGTCCAGCAGAAGGCCTTCCTGATGCGCTGTCTCATTGCTCTGACGACACTCTTTGCCCTTACTCCTCCTGATCCTGCACTTTCTCAGTCGTCGCCGCTGATCGACGATGCGATTTTTCAGTCTCTGATTGATGAGACATCTGGTGAGGCCGGACTGCGCCACTTTGATTCGCTTCTGAACTACTCGGGCTGGTCGCCGTCGCTGGGTGCCGATCAGACAGCCGTTTACATCTTTAACGCCAGCCTGAATTCGAAACTCACGCACGTGTACATCGATCGCTTTCCATCCGACGGAGAGAGCTTTTTCGGGGCATTTCGTACCGAACCATGGTGGGAAGGCGGCGAGGGCCTCCTGACGTTCTCGACACAGCGCGGTGATACGCTCGCAGACTTCAACCAGTATCGTGGACATCTGGCGCGCTTCAGTACCAGTGCCCATCTGACGACGCAGCTACTTGACGTCGGATCCGGCATGGCATCTTCTGATTATGACGATAAAGACGTGAGAGGCAAGCTTGTTCTGGCCAGTGGAAGCCTGGGCCAGGTTCATCAGCTTGCCGTCTGGAAGTACGGCGCAGCAGGTGTGGTCAACTATCGTATCCGGGATGGCGACCAATATCCCCACCTCGTAAGTTCGCTACAGATCGAGCCGTGGACAGGGCCTGATGGAGAACGCCCGGGTTTTGCCTTTTCAGTGTCGTATGAGCTGGGAATACGACTACGTAAAATGATTGACGATGGCGGCGTTGAACTCACGGTGCATGTTGAAGCGGAGACGAAACCCGGATCTTATCCGATGGTTCATGCAAAAATTGAGGGGGCCCGGCCGGAGTTGCCGGAGATTTGGATTCAGGCCCATACCAATTATCGGAACACGGGTGGCGGAAACAATCTGACCGGGGTCGGAGCTACGCTTGATCTGGCGCGGACGATAGCCTCGTTGGTTGCCTCCGGGAAGATCGAGCGGCCCATGCGCAGTATTCGGTTCGTCTGGGGGCCCGAGCATACGGCCCTTCCGTATTTTTTCCACCAATACCCGGACAGCGTCGCCTCTGTACTGGCCATTCTGAACCTTGATATGGTTGGAGACCATCAGGTCGCAAGCGAATCAATCCTTCGCCTGTACAGGGCTCCGTATTCAAATCCATCTTTCTTGTCCGACATCGTTGAGGAAATGTTCGAAACAGTTGCAGCGGGCAACACGATATCTCTCCTCAACGGCCGTTTGCTGAACTTCGGGTCCCGGTTCAAGAGGCCTATCGTCGATCCGGAAGGCAGTGACGATCCATTTTATTACAAGATCGAACGTTTCTGGGGGCCGAGCGACCACGAGGATATCACCGAGTCGAGCGTCGGCATTCCGGCCGTTATGCTCAATACATGGCCTGATCCGTTCATTGGCACCCAGGAAGATTCACGCGAACGGGCCGACGCCACGCAAATGAAGCGAGCTGAAGTCATTGCAGGTGCGGCGGCCTTGATACTGGCGAACGCAAACGATGACGCGCTACCGGATCTTGTCCAGAATGCACGTGCTCGTGCCCGCGTACGAATAGCCAACGAAAACAGACGCGCCGCATCGATCCTCGACCCGGGGACCAAACGGTTACAACCCTATAAGGAGTCCGAAAATATCATCTTGAGGGCCTTTGAAAGCGAAAGCAAAGCATTGAGGGCGTTGAGTGTGTTCGCAGAATCAGAAAAGGCTCGTGACTATTTGAGGGCATCCGCCAGACGACTTGAATCGGACCAGATCGATGCGCAGCGTGAACTTCTGAGTTACGCGTCGGCGAGTCTCGATTCCACGATACTGTTGACCCGGGGATCACAAGGCTCATCCTCGGGTGACCTTGTACCCGAACGGACTACTGTGGTAAGGGGACCGATCAATTTCTTTCGCGGACAATACGGTCGCGACTGGATGATCGCTCAAACGGGCAATCCAACTTTTCGCAAAAGCCTGCGACTGGCCGGGCGCGGGCATTATTATCTTTATGAAACGCTCAATTTCGTAGATGGTCGTCGCACCCTGAGTGAAATTCGGGACCTTGTTGGCGCAGAGTACGGCTACGCATCCGTTGAGGACATCGAACAGTATTTCCGCTTGCTTGAAGACGTCGGCGTAATTCGTTTTTGACGAATGGGCCAACTGCCGATCCCGATACACAAGAGGCCGAAGACCTTGACGGATGAGACGCGAAGCGTCGAACTAAACTCGCGAAGCGTCGAACTAAACTCGCGTAGCCGACCCGCAGAACCATAATATTCGCTGGTTATTTGCCCGATCTTATAGATTCCCAGAACTGTCGGGGAGTCTGAACTTTAACCTGAATAATTTTGTCGCTCACGTCGAGCAGGTCGCGATCACCGGTGATCAGAATAGTTGCTTTGGCATTGATAGCAGACTGTAAAACGATTCGGTCATCAGGGTCCCTTATAACGTCATGTCCGATCTCACTCTTTGGCAAGGGCTCAACGTGGTGCAGCCTCAACTCCTGGACGAATTCAGTGACATGTTTTTTCGGAACGCCAAATTTAGCCTCAAGAATTCGAGCAAACTCACTGAGTACCTGTTCCGAAAGCACCAGGTCGTGATCGACCAGGATATATCGAATGACATCAGACGAGAGACCTCTCGTGATGTAGGCACTGATAAGAACGTTGGTATCGAGCGCTATTCTCAAGAGACTTCCTTGAAAACGTCCTCATCTGTTAGGTACCCACGCGCTTCAGCGAAGGGCATGGCAGTCTCACGGTGCATTTCAAAGGAGAGTAGCGAGAGCTGTCTACTGAGGGCATCTCGAACGATGTCGGATCTGGATTTCCCCAGTCTTTTAGAGACACGATCTAGCTTGCGCTGAAGATCTCTATCGAGCCGGACGGTGATTGCTGATTTCATTGCACTTTGGGTTGTAATACAATGTAATACAACAACGAAAAGAAAAAACAGTTCCAGAGGAGAGGAGCAAATAACGGCTGGCGGATTTGCGGCGAGCATTCATGCTCCTTCCAGAAAGTAACTGTTTCAGACCATCTCAGCCAGTCGTGTGAGTCCGCTGCATGCGCTTGATATTGTTCATGGCCACCTCCTGAAACCTACCCTGTAAGCTTCAAGAACTCAAAACAGACCCAGCAGGCATCACCATGAGATTTTATCAAGCGCAGGAGCAATTCGAGTACTTCTGCGGAATCGATCTGCACACGCGTACAATGCATCTGTGCGTGCTGGATCAAGCTGGACGCATCCAGCTCCACAAGAATATACGGTGTCGTCCGGAGGCTTTTTTGAAATCTATTGGCCCCTTCCGAAAGGACTTGTCGTGGCCTGCGAGTGCGTATTCTGCCGCTACTGGCTTTCTGACTTATGCCAGGATGAAGACATCGAGTTCGTGCTCGGCCATGCGCTCTATATGAAAGCCATTCACGGTGGTAAGACAAAGAACGACCGGATTGACGCGGAGAAAATCGCCCTTCTTCTTCGCGGCGGAATGCTTCCCCAGGCCTACGCCTACCCCAAGGCGATGCGGGCCACGCGTGATCTGTTTCGCCAGCGAAGCCGCCTTGTACGGATGCGTGCTGAACTCCTCGGGCACGTTCAACTGTCAAAATACCGATACAACCTGCCAGCGTTCAAGAAAAAGATTGCCTACCGGACCGGTCGCAAAGGGGTTTCCGATCACTTTGAGAATTCGATCGTACGGCGTAACGTGAATCTGGACGTTGCGGCGATTGATTATCTTGAGACGGCCATCAAACGAGAAGAGAAGTTTCTCGTCGCGCAGACGAGGACGCACGACGGACAGGCCTTTTTTCTATTGCGAACCGTTCCCGGAATCGGCGTCATTCTGGCGATGACGATTTTCTACGAAATAGAAGACATCTCCCGGTTTAACCGGGTTCAGCAGTTTGCAAGCTACGCTCGCCTGGTGAAGGGGCAGAAATCGTCGGCCGGAAAATACTTGGGATCGCAGGGCGGCAAGATGGGCAATGCGACCACCCAATCCGGAAGTGGGCCCAAGGGTGGCTGCGTTCAGGCCGGAATCGGTGGCTGCATTCGACCGGAATACGCATACGTAACCCGCCTCGAATCGAAGTGCGGTAAGAAGAAAGCGCTTTCGGGTACTGACGGCCAAACTGGGACGTGCGGTCTACTTCGTGCTGCGCCGGCGCGAGGTCTTTGACGAAGAACGCTTCTTTGCTGCCGTATAACATGGGCGGGCCGCCGGTGAGCCGGACGTATCGGCTCTCGGATCGCCTGGAGCTGACGTGGGTTGATTCTGAGGGCTGCAGATCCCAAAACCGTAGGCATTGAACCTGAAAGGCGATCTCAAGTCGCCAGGACTGCATAGGAACAAGGACAAAAGTTCACCCCGACTCCCTGCGCTTGAATGGACACCGGTGGCCTCGCCCGCCTTTATACAGAGCTTGACGCCTGACAACAGGCATCAAAGCTGCTGACTTACCGGCGAAACCAGTGTGATAACGGCGCCTCGCACGCGCGGAACCAGTCGTTTGAATGGACGGCGGTGAGAACGGGAATAATTCCAGGGCGTTTTGCAAAAAAAAGCAGAACCGCGGCTCGAAAAGAGTAGCGCCGACCCTCAAAGCGTGTATGGTGCTGCCGCAGGTTGTAACCGAAACAAGAATACTCCCGCAGTACCAGCTACGATGCTCAGACGAGACGATCAAGAATCCGGCACGTGTTCCACGCGCCACGGGATGTTATATGCTCTTGACTTTGGTGGCCATATGCGGGTTATAGAGCACACAACTGTTAATCAGACACTCGACTTTACATACTTGTAGATCGCAAAGCACTTTACAGCTCCATACATTACAAGAATGGAGACAACCCGAAAAGTCCATATGGTTCTCGTCTCGAGCTCTGGAGAAAGGCTAAACCAGCTCTCATAAACGAGCACGATTCCGATAACTGACAAGAAGACTGATACCGTCAACAAATTGGATGAGACACGATCAAATCGTTCGGAATTCATTTGAATGTGGGTTTAAATCGTGCGCTCTATAACCGGCTGGCGGATCTGCGGCGAGGGTCCGCGGCGCGGCTTCAGTCTACCAAAAAGGAGCAGAAACATCAAGTGAGGCAGATAGAATGCTGCAAGCGCGAAGCGGCCCCATCGGGTAGCAGGGCGGAGGCGAGGTAATTTGCGAATAAGCCACCGAAGCCGGAGCCCGCGCAGACGACCCGCAGAATGCGCTGGTTCTTTGGATGAGCTCGTTGAATCAGGCAGTGACACGCCGGATTTGCTTCAATACCTTAGCAGACGGTGCTCTTTGCGCGTGCCATAAATCCCAATTTCTTTGCCCGTTGAGCCAGAACTCAGGGCTTGTTCCAAAAAGTGCTGATAATCGCAACGCCGTATCAGGCGTGACTCCTCGCTTTCCATTGACTATTTCATTGATCCGTGGATATGACGTGTGAATCTGATTCGCCAAATCACGTTGCGTCATCCCCAGAGGAATGAGAAATTCCTCCAGAAGCATTTCTCCTGGATGAGTTGGAGGTCTATTTGCTGGTAATCGTGCCATGATCAGTGATAGTCAATTATTTCAACGTGGCTCGGTCCATTCTTCATCCAGACAAAGCAGATTCGATATTGATTATTGATTCTGATGCTGTGCTGACCCTTTCGATCAGCGCGAAGCACTTCAAGCCGGTTTCCTGGAGGAGAGCGAAGATCATCTAAGAATTCGGCTTGATTGAGCATATCTAATTTCCGAACGGTCACCCTGTGAATAGTAGCGGGACAGGATTTACTCGCCTTCTTTGAGCGTTTCCCGTCAAATACATCTTTTGTGCCTTCGTCGGAAAAAGATATGATCATGTATAACGAGTATCGTTACACATGATACAAAAAACCTTCAAGCGAGTTCCGAAGAACGGCTGGCGGATCTACGGACCGGGTCCGCGGCGCGGCTTCATTCTACCCCACACAGGGCGCAACGTCAAGACCGGCACACAACTGTCATCAAGCGAAACAACCGACGCAGCAAATGAATGCCAAAGCGCGCAGCGGCCCCATCGGGTAGCAGGGCGGAGGCGAGTTAGATTCGCCGACGGCAAAGCGAAGCCGCAGCCCGCGCAGCCGACCCGCAGAACCATACTATTAGGCTGAGTGATTGAGAAAAAAGTGAGGGCTTTATTTCCCTTTCAGTAACTCAATTCACTTTCAAGAATAAACTCAGCCCTCGCCATGAAGATCGTATCCCTGCGCCCCGGCGTCAATGCCTCCGGTCATTTAGTCCTTTCTGTTGATGTCAGTAAGATGTATTTGGATTGTTACATTCGCTTTTCAGACAGCAACCGGCGCATTCTCAACACATCGACCGCCGTCCGCGCGCATCTGGATGAGCTATTCCAGTTCGCCGAAAAAGAGAATTTACCCGGAATCTTGGTCGCCTGCGAGCCTTCGGGCGGTTATGAACGAACCCTTCTCGAGACAGCCCGGGCGCATGGCTGCCGCTGCGTTTACGTTTCCGGCGAGCAGGTGGCGCAGCTGCGCAAGATTGAATCGCTCGACGCCGGCAAAACGGATGTCAAAGATCCACGCGTCATCGAGCTCGCCGTGAGCCTGGGCAAGACACTGCGTTACCGGCGTCTTCCTCCTCTCTATGAAGAACTTCGTCTGCTCAGCGGCGCCTATGATGCGGATCAGTTTGTCAGGTCGCAGACCAAGCAGCGCATTATCACGACAAGTCTGGGTCTTTTTCCGGGGTACGACCTGGGTAAAAACCGTTTCTTCAGCCGAACCGGCCGTGCCCTCATCGATGCCTTCCAGTTGGATCCAGGAGCCATTGTGCATGCGGGGCGAGCCCGTTTTGAACGCACCATGCGCCGGAGCATTCCAAGCGTACATGCAAAAACGCTGGACAAGATTTATGCCCAGGCGGAATCCGCTCCGCGAAGAGGCCCCGGAACCGTCTCCCTTCTTAGCACACGAATCGCGGATTTATTGGCGGACGTTTCTCGTTACGATACCCGCATGAACAGGCTGCGCTCTGAGATCGAGGCTCGTGGAGCGATCTTGCAAGAAAACGGTCATTTGGGCCGGCTTCAGCACATCTGTGGCCTGACGCTTTTTAATCTGGCTCGCACGGCCGGGGAAGCAGGGCCGTTTACGGATTTTCATTCGAAGCGGGTGCTCCTTCGCTACGCCGGAATTAATCTGCGCGAGCGCACAAGCGGAACGTATAAAGGAAAAACGCGCAT
>JACZYD010000033.1 GCA_022571255.1 Bacteroidota bacterium | reverse complement strand
ACCGAGCCCAACAAGACCAATGCAATACCCTATGCCAATGGCAAACCCCGCCACACCTGCTTCGTAACCCACGGCGCACAGGCCAAAGAACATCCAGCCGCCAACCAGCGACCCGAGAATTGTGAAAAGCACATGGGAGAACTCTGATCGTGAACGGTTTGACGCATACTCGGTGAGACGTATGCCTCGCGCAATCATCAGGCTTCCGACAAGACAACCCACCAGCGCCGCAACAATCACGAAAGTAATCATGTTCTTCTGTTCTCTTAGATAGTCGTATTCAAACTGCTAGTAATTCGCTTTTCAAGCTCCACCCTCTCATGGGGCCACAAGCCTGGGGTAAGCGAGTGATATCCCTCTCCTTCAGAATCCGGTGAATGGTGATATTCAAGGATGGCTTACAGAATCGAGTCCAGTGCGACGGCCGCATATCCCTCATTGTGAAGCGCAATCAGGAGGCGTCGTCCGTCTTCGGAAAGGAGGGGCTCAGAATAACGACGATTCTCGAGTCGCTGAACAAGAGGATCCGGATCGTCATTGTCTATTCGAAGATCGAGTAACGTACCGCGTGCGATACGAACTTTCTGTTCATGATCCAGCGCATCAAGGCCGTTATATTTGAATGTTCGAATGAACGTGGGTCGACCGGCAACAATATTGAATTGAATAGAGACCTGGTTTGAATTCGATTTTTTTTCGACAACAGCGGATAGTTCGGCTTCAAGAAATCCTTCCTGATTGTAAAACAACTGCAGCTGCTCGAGGTCGCGGGCCACAGTGGTCGAATCGAAAATAGCCGGAGGCTCGCCCGTAGCTTTAAACGCTTTTCCGAGCCTCTTACCGCCGAGGGTATGTTCACCGAAATTGTAGAGCCACAGCCACCAGGTAAATCCCGGGAGGCCCAGAAGTTCTCTGTTGGGTTTGGATCGAACATGGAGCTGAAGTTCCTCCCGACTGAAAAACAGATCTCCTTCAAAGGTGACCCGATTTACGCGCAGATCGGCCGTTTGCTCACCCGTGCTGATGACAAGTGATTGGCCGACGGAAAAATGCGGAAGCGCGAGCAGGGCAACGAAAAACACCAGACAGACGTAGAAAAAGAACGCCCCGCGGCGCGAGAATGGTCGGGCGCTGAGAATTCTGACGAGAACGATCAATTGAACAGAATGGTTACCCATGTCTGTATTCGTCGAGGGGTCTATTCCTCCTCGAAATAGAAATCGTCGTTGGCCGTAGGATAATCCGGCCATAACTCCTCAATACTTTCATACGGTTCGCCATCGTCCTCAATGTCCTGTAGATTGGACATTACCGCGGCCGGCGCACCGGCACGATCGGCGAAGTCAATCAGTTCATCCCGGGTTGCAGGCCAGGGCGCATCCTCAAGATGGGATGCAAGTTCCAGAGTCCAGTACATTTAAAAGCAGAAAGGGTTCGGAGAATTGCAATCGCAAGGACAATAGGATATGAGCAACATAAAATCAAGGCCTCACAAAAGATGGAGGTTCCTCAAAGGAAGATCAGTCCAGCGAAACGGTGGATCGTCGCGTCTCTTCAAGCAGTTTTCGATACTCTGAAGGCGTCATACTCGGGGCCATGAAAGCCAGAGGATTCAATGCTCGACCGTTTTTGTCGTGGACTTCATAGTGAAGATGAGGAGAAGAAGAAAGACCGGTATTACCGCTGAGGGCTATGACTTCGCCTCGAGAAATTTTGACACCCCGGCGAATATTTCCGGGAATCTTGGATAAATGCCCGTAGACAGAGGTGTATCCGGCCTTGGGATGTTCGATTTTCACATATTTGCCGAGGCTGTTTCCTCTGCCTACCGCTTTGATAATTCCGTCACCCGTTGCAACGACAGGCGTTCCCATCCACACGGCAACGTCAATGCCGTAATGCATCCTGGTCAGTTTCAGTACCGGGTGAAACCGCATTCCATAGCCCGAGACGATCACGCCTTCGGATGGAACAATGGCCGGCATCTCAAGGAGAGCAGCTTTGCGGTCTTCAGCCAGTTTGGAGAGTTCTCTGAAGCTTTCGGACTGCAATCCGATCTGTCGCTCCAGTTTCGAAATTCTTTCCGAAGTATCGTTCAGAAGATCAGCGGTTGCCGGCGAAAATCTGTTGAACGCTTCAAATGGATCGGTGCCACCCACACCTACCGACCGAACGTCTTCGGCAATGGCGTCGGCCTGAAGAAGAGACCGGTAAAGGTTTTCATCGACTGTTTTAATCCCGTCGAGTTCTGAGGCAACAATGGCAATACGATTATTGACATTGGCAAGCTGTTCTTGAAGCGCCGCGTTCTCATCCATCAACGCCACTTCCTGCGGTGTTTTGATGAACCGGTCCATCGCGATCGTACATACGAAGGCCAGTATCAGCACGGCGCTTGTCGTCGCAATGATTCGCAATATGAATCTGGAGGAATTCTTCTGAACCTCCACAAAGCAGCATGCGTCGTGATCGTAATAAAAATAGCTGTTTTTAGCCATGTAAGACAGGTGGGTGGACTCCGTCAAATAAACCTATGATCAATCAGTGGGCATTTTCCGTCTCAAAGACCGGAATATATAAAGCTTGAAGAAACGAGTCAACGATTCGAGTCCTCGACGTAGGCTTCGGCCTCAATTTCAACGAGCATTTCTGGTGAAATAAGTCTTGAAATCTCTACCATGGTCGTTGCAGGGCGGATATCGCCGAAAAATTCTTCGTGCGCTCGAGCAATCTCTTTCCAGTTTTCTATGTTTGTTGTAAAAATGCGGATTCTGACCACATCGTTCCGTGTACTGTCTGCCTGCTCAAGGGCGCGTTCGATATTTTGAATCGTCTGAACCGTTTGTCTGTACGGATCACCAGGTGCAGTGATAACTCCTGATGCATCGGTCGCGGTCGTTCCGGCGACGTATACGTGCGGTCCCGTCCTGACGGCACGCGAATACCCGACAACAGACTCCCACGTTGTCCCGCTACTGAAATTCAGCCGTTTCATGCGACAGTATCGGCAGTTCGCTTGATAAGAATAATAGACAAGTCGTCATGAGGTCGCGCTCCTCTGACAAATATTCCCACTGAATCTACGATAAACTCCCCGGCGTCGGTCGCCGACATGCCTCGAAGTTCACCCAGAAGTTCCATCAATCGATCTTCTCCGTAAAAGCGACCAATCGTGTTGCGGGCCTCGGTCAGCCCATCTGAATAAACCACCAGCATGTCGCCGATCTCCAACTCTATACTCTGTTCGCGGAAGGATACATGTACAGACAGACCGATTGCCGGAGAGCCTCTATCCAGCTCAAACACACCTTTGGATCGAATGACCACGGGCGGGGGGTGACCGGCATTCAGAAATCGAACCGTTCCTGACGCTTCTTCAATTTCCAGGTGTACCAGTGAAGCGAATTTGCTGGGAAGTCCATCTCGACAGACTATATCGTTGAGTCGGGTACCCAGTTCTGAGAGCGAGGAACTGAGTGGTGCTATGGCACGAATTGTGGCTTGAAGTTTCGCCATCATCAGCGCAGCAGGCAGACCTTTTCCGGCAACATCTCCCAGAGAAAGAGCCAGTCGATTGGGAACGACCTGTAAATGATCCACGAGATCGCCCCCCACTTCGTTTGCCGGGACGGTGTAGAGCCACGTTTCCCATCCTGAAATTTCCGGACATTTCGTGGGCATCAACGCGATCTGTACGGATCGTCCCTCGGCGAGTTCGTCGGTCGCGATAAGTTTATCCTTCAATTCCAGACCGAGCACGAACAATAATGTGAGCAGGCCAAAAAATATCTGGATTTCGTCGTCAGGAATTCCCATCAACGCCACAATCACACCCATCAGCAATAGCAGCCGACGCGTGGGAGAGAGTTTCAAAAACAGGCTTTTGAGAAGGTACATGACGGAGTACAGGCTGCGCATGACACGGCCCTTCTTCGCGAGTTCGGCGCGCGTTTCATCGTCGAGAAAAAACGCGTACGTATCCTTGAAATCTCGTCCTATGGTTTGCGGCAGGTCACTTTCTCGAAGATCAGTAAGCACGCGCCGTGTGAAGACATTCGCTTTTTCGTAAACAGGGCGAGTGTTGTCTTTCTGCTTGTCAGTCTGTGGCTTCAGCAATATTGAATCCTGTCAATTCCATTCGTGTGCCGGTAGTGGTCCGTCGGTACGGAAGAGCTTGTACGCGTAATACAGACGGCAGGTGCACGCAGAAGAAAAAACCCGTTCTTTTCAAGTCGGCGTTCTTGTAGATTGGCGCTTCGTCGCGACGTGGTTACACTGGAATTCCCAAGAAAAGAATGGACTGGATGACTTTTGCCCCCTGGATAGTTCTTGCCCCTCCGATTGTGGCCATTGTTCTGGCTCTCTGGACAAAAGAGGTTTATCTGTCGTTGCTCGCCGGTCTCTGGCTGGGTACGACCATTCTTGTGGGCGGAAACCCCATTCTGGGACTTCGCGAACTGGTTGATCAGATGGTGGCCGTATTCGGGGATGCGGGAAATACCCGGATTATTATTTTCAGTCTGCTTGTCGGCGGATTGATTGCGCTGGTTCAGGCGTCTGGCGGGGTGAACGGCTTTATTCGCTGGGCTCAAGAAAGGGGTTGGGGTACCACGCGCCGGAGCGCCGAAGTACTGGCTTGGGCGACAGGGATGGTGATTTTTGTCGAATCGAGCATCACGTGTTTGATCGTCGGGGCCATTAACAGACCTCTGTTCGATCGGCTTAAAATCCCGAGGGAGAAACTCGCGTACTACTGCGATGCGACCAGCGCTCCGGTTTGCATGATGATTCCTCTGAACGGTTGGGGGGCATATGTGCTGGGTCTTCTCGCCGCGCAGGGAATTACATCGGGAGGTGTGAGCCTGCTCGCCGGCTCGTTATTGTTTAATTTTTATTCGATCGTGGCTATCGTTTTCACGCTGATTCTGGCGATTACCGGATTCCGGTTCGGGTCCATGGCGCGGGCGGAAGAGCGGGCGCAAGAACGCGGGGAACTTCTTCGTCCCGGTGCGACTCCTCTTATTTCTGAAGAAATTTCTGAACTGAAGCCTCTCCATCGTTCGCGGGAGCGGGTCGGTGATCTTCTTGTACCCATATCCGTGATGGTAGGCGCTATTTTTCTTGGACTCTATGTTACCGGAGAAGGCGATATAATGAGCGGGAGTGGCTCGACGTCCGTGCTCTGGGCAGTTTGCGCCGCGGTCTCCACAGCCATGATCATGTACGCCTTGCCCGGCTCGGGGAGTGACGGGAAACCGCTGATGACGCCGGTGCAATCCATCGCTCTTGTCCTGAAAGGATCATCGGGACTGGTGGGTATGGTAGTGCTGGTCGTATTTGCCTTTGCACTGGGTCAGGTTTCGAGGGAACTTGAAATGGGCCCTTATATTCTCAGTGTCGTCGGTACCGACTGGCCCACATGGTGGATTCCTTCCATGGTTTTCCTGATCGGGTGTTTCATTTCTTTCACATTGGGATCCTCCTGGACGGGGTTTGCGATCCTGATACCCATCGCTCTTCCTCTGGCGGATGGGCTGGGAATCTCACAGGCTCTGATGCTCGGTGCGGTTTTGTCCGGCGGTGTATTTGGAGATCACGCTTCTCCGCTGTCAGACACTTCGCTGATTGCTTCCATGTCCGCGGCAAGCGATCACGTTGACCATATCAATTCGCAGATGCCGTACGCGCTATCATTGGCCGGCCTGAGTTTTCTCGGATTTTTGATTGCCGGAATTCTTGCGTAACGAAGCAAGCCCTGGATAGACAAACGATGACAGGCGGCATTTTTCTTACAGGGACGTCTTTTTGAGGTGGTGATTTTCAATACCTGATGTGTTGAATTTTCAAGACCGTCCTTGTTCAATACCGTGGTTTTAAGCGAGGCATTCGATTGAAGCTTTCATTGAGATCGAAACCGCCGATAATCCCAGAGCGTAAAATCTGTTTATGAGCATTGCGAAATCTGAACAAACGACATCGGCTTTCGATGGAGCTGCGGACGCAACCTGACATCACCCGATAGTAAATGACACGAGAATCCGAAAATTTGTCTTCTTCCGACGATATGGTTGTTTCGGCCTACGAACGCGCTGCAGGGGACGATATAGACCCTCGATGTATACCTCAGCGCCTTCGTGAAAAGGTGCCTGTCGGAGACGAAATTACTGTCCCGGATTATACCGAACAGGATCATTCCAACTGGGGACATCTTTTTCGCCGCCAGTTGGATCTTCTTCCGGGACACGCGAGTGATGCTTTTTTTGAGGGAGTGGAGATACTCGGGATGAACAAACACAGGATCCCTGATCTTTCGGATTTAAGTCAGAAAATATTCAATGCAACCGGCTGGAAAATTGCTCGAATCCCGGGGCTGCTTCATGAATCAGATTTCTTGAAGATGGTCTCGCAGCGAATCTTTCCGTCGACGGATTACATTCGTGGGGTGTCGGAACTTGACTATACGCCTGCGCCGGACTGTTTTCATGATATGTTCGGTCACATGCCCCTTCTGACACAGCCCGCGTTTGCTGATTATTATCAGATGTTCGGTCAGGCGTCTCTGAAAGCCAAGGGATCACAACGAATCAAGCTCGAACGCCTTCATTGGTTTACCGTTGAATTTGGTCTTATAAAAACCGGTGCTGACAATGGCATTTATGGAGCCGGAATCTTGTCGTCGAAAAATGAAGTCGGACACGCAATGAGCGGGGGAGCCGAAATCGTGAAATTCTCAACGGATCGGATTACTTCTCAGGATTACGACGTCTGGCGCTTGCAACCCACGCTATTTGTGTTAGATTCCTTTGAACAACTGGTTACAGAATTTCGTGCGTGGGCAGAGGCGGAGAGCCTGCTGAATTAGAACCGTTAAGATTAAAGTCAATGGCTGAATCCATTTCGCAAATTAGCACGGATACAACAATCCGCAGAATGACCGTACAGGTTTCGGGACACGTTCAGGGTGTTGGATATCGGTATTTCGTCAGAAAAGTGGCGATAGGTTTGCCTTTGTCTGGTTTTATCCGAAACGATGCAGACGGCACCGTAACGGTTGTTGCCGAAGGATTGGAAAAGGTTCTGAATGAGTTTCTGGAAGCTCTGAGTGAAGGGCCTGCTCAGGCAGAGGTAGATGATGTGGAAGTCACGTGGTCGATGGCGTTCGGAGGCTTTGACGGTTTCAGTGTAAAACTGTGGTAGCGTCACGCGATGGCATGTGCTCGTCTGGCAGCGCTGCTTTCAAAAACCCGTCACATTCGAAAACTCCGCGGACCATGCTTGCGTGGGCACGATCGATTCTCGACCAGTCAGGAGTAAGCTATTCGCCGAAGGAGATCGACTGGATGTTCATACAGGCGTCCGATCGTACAGCTCTTTCGCTCATCACCGAATCTGAAAAAGAAATTTCAAACGAGGTCGCCGATACGTTTCGTGGTTTTGTGCATCGTCGGTCGAAAGGTGAGCCGGTCCAATACATCCTGGGTAATACAGAATTCTATGGTCTGTCGATCGGCATAAATTCTTCCGTGCTGATTCCGCGACCGGAAACCGAGGGTCTCGTGGATCGGGCGCTGGAATATATAGGCCAAAATGGGAGGCCTCGTGTACTTGACATCGGAACGGGGTCCGGGTGTATTGCTATTGCTTTGGCAGTAAAAGAGCCCGGACTACCTGTTACGGGTGTCGACGTGAGTCCTGAAGCCCTCCAAGTAGCAACGCAGAACAGTCTCGCTCACGGCGTTCATATTACCTGGCGTACTGCCGACTACAATGAGCCGGAGTCGTTTGAGGATCTCGGCGGCCCGTTCGGACTGATCGTGTCGAATCCGCCTTATGTGACGGCCGAAGAATATGAGGGCCTCGAGCCGGAAATTCGGCTTCACGAACCGAGGCTGGCGCTTACTCCCGGCGAGGATCAAACCGGGCCTTATCGGCAGATTGCCATTCTGGCCCGTCAGCTGCTCGAACCAGGTGGATTATTGCTTGCAGAAATCAACGAGAAACTGGGTAGTGAGATCGTTCGTATTCTCAAAGATTATGACTTCGACCCTGTTGAAATTGAGTCCGATATGGCTGGTCGGGATCGGTACGTGCTGGCTCGCAAGTCGTAGCAGCCGGGAATAAATCATCGGAAAGATGAAAATCGCTCTTATACAGCAACAAGTTTCATCCGATCTGGATTCAAATCTGGAGCGGGGTCTCGCTGCAGCACAAGTGGCGGCCGGGAGGGGAGCTCAATTAATCGTTTTTCCGGAACTCTCTTTCACCCCGTTTTACCCGCAGGAGCGGTTGGAAGGATCACGATTCGATCTGGCGGAGACCATTCCGGGTCCGACCACCGAGGTATTTACCGAATTTGCAGCCCGTCACGGCGTGGTGGTTGTCCTGAATCTGTACGAACGCTCCGGGGACTTCACCTATGACAGTTCGCCGGTGATCGATGCCGACGGAACTCTCCTTGGGATGACGAGAATGGTGCACATCACCCAGTATAAGGGATTCTACGAGCAGGATTATTATGATCCCGGAGACACGGGCGCTCCGGTTTACGTGACGGCTGTTGGCCGAATCGGTGTGGCCATCTGTTATGACCGACATTACCCCGCCTATATGAGTGCACTCGGAAAAGCCAGGGCCGACATCGTGGTCATACCTCAGGCCGGGACCAGGGACGAATGGCCGGAAGGTGTTTTTGAAGCTGAGGTCCAGGCTTCGGCTTTTCAGAATGGATATTTTGCTGCGCTGGCGAACCGGGTAGGCGAAGAAAAAGCACTCACCTTCGCCGGCGAATCGTTTGTTGTGGATCCGCGAGGACAGGTTCTATGTCAGGCTCCGGCAGGGCGGGAAACAATCCTGTACGCTGATCTGGATTTAGCTGATGTGAGCAGGTCGCCGGCACGGACGCTTTTTTTCCAGCATACAAGGGCGGAGTTTTCGAGCCGCGATATACCGGACAACAAGCGCTAATCCTGCGCTGCCCCCGATGAGACGATGGATGTTTCTCCGGTGCTTTCAAGAAATTCGGCAAAAGACATGTCCCGGAACGATTCGCTTCCGACAAATCTCAAGACCTGAAAGAACTCTTCGTATTCGTGGAATCCCGGGAGCCGCGTGATATAGTTTCCGTCGGCTTCCAAAAAAATGGTGGTCGGGGTTCCGGTGGCCCCAAATCCTGCGCCTAACTCGGCAGACGACAACGTGTATCCCTTGTACGTAAGCGCATCGTCATCAATGCCAATGTTGATCCGACCCAGCTCAAACGTTTCATACACATAAGACTGAAGTTCTACTCTCGTATAGATCTCGGATTGCAGTTTTTTGCACCAGGGACACGTATCGACATACACATCGATCAAGATGATTTTACCACTTGCCACCGCTTTCTCAAGAGCGACAGGAAATGCGGGCCAGTCAACCGGCAATCCATCGGCAACCGGTTGCGCCCTCGTAATTACCGGACTCAAGACCAGTAGAAACAAGGCAACATGGAAAGCCGGTTGAAAAGTGATCTTCATAAATATCAGGAAGCCATAAGAGACTGGAGTTCCGCAAGGAACGGCTGAGATGCTTTTTCCCAATGAAAAGTTTCCCGCGCAATTTTAGTGTTGTGCTTCCAGGTTTCGAGTTGCTGTTGGTCTGACAGCATGAAATCAAGCGCATCCCCGGCCGCCCTGAAATCGGATCCATCAACAACCTGACCCAGGCCATAGGAGGTAATGACTTTCTTGAGTTCAGTCAGGTCCGAGGCCAGAATCGGTAAACCGGCAGCGACGTATTCAAACAGTTTATTCGGAAGAGCATAACGATGATTCAGACACGTATCCTGAAGCAATGTTGTACCGATGGTGGCGGCAGAAGCAACGTCCAGAACCAAGTCAGGTGAAACCGGAGGTATAAAATGTACGCGATCCTTCGTATTGGATGACCGGGATATCTGTTCCAGGTGTTCTTTTTCAGGCCCACTGCCAAGAAAAACAAGATGCGCGTCGCGCACACGAGTCATCGCTTTAACCAGTATATCGCAACCCCGATCTTTTTTGAGCTGGCCAAGATGCAGTACAATGTTTGTTTCGGCAGAAAGTCCGAGTTGGTCTCTAAGAAAAGAGGAAGTGTTTATCGGTCTGGCGGGTGGCACGTTGAGGACAAGAGTCGGCGGTGGTATGTCATACGCCCTGGCCATGTGGTTCGCGATGCTTTCACTCACCGTGAACCGGGCGGAAGCACCGCGAATAAACCGGTGCTCCGTCATCTGCCAGTACCATCGGATCCAGGGGCGCCCCACGGTTGACGGCACGTGGGGATAACACTCTCTGGCATCGTAGGAATAGGTGGCACCTTTACGCCCTGCGGCAGAGGCCATTGAACCGAGTACATACAGATCGCTGGCGTGAAAATGACGGGCGTTAATCTGGAGTGCTGCGCCAAGAAACTTGTGTCGTATTTCCCTGAAAAACGCCGGGCCTCGTGAATGTCGAATCTCGACGGTGGATTCTGAGACATTCGTCGGCAGCACGGCTCTCGATGATTCCCCGGGGAGCGAGAGAATATGCACTGCCATGCCGGCGTCCGCTAACGTACGAATCTGCCGAAGAGCCCGGGAATTGTTATGCGGGCTCGCAGCGAGGGCGAAGACTATTTCGGGCACAGTGTTATCAGCTCCTTACAAGAGATTCCATTTACGTCGATTCCGGGCGTAAAGCCTCTCAGCCGCGCAGAGATTCAAGTCTCCACAAGATACAGCCGGAAGGCAGAGTGGAAATATCGACGAATGCGAGCATCACTTTGTTTCTACAATGCTCAGACAGCAAATACTTGCGTATCTTCGACCTTTTACGTTTGCGTGATGACTGAGCCTGAATTAGATATTCCCGGAATTACACAGGTCCCTCCGGATACGGAATTGGGTAAGTTCTGGACACTGGCCAATATCCTCAGTATGGCCCGTCTGGTTATCGTTTTGCCGGTGACCTACCTGATTGTTGTCGACGGTCCTCTGCTCTGGATCATGATCCTGTTGATCCTTGCATTGATCACTGATTATTTTGACGGGCGGGTGGCGCGGTGGTCTCATTCTGTATCGAACTGGGGGAAAATACTGGATCCTTTCGCCGACAAGATGGGAGGTGCTCTTGTAATTTCGGCTTTGACGTATACCGGCAAACTACCCGTCTGGTTTATCATTACCGTGGTCGTGAGGGACCTTCTTATTGTTTTTGGAGGGGAATTGATCCGTCGCAGAACTGGCGAGATCGGGATGAGTCTCCTGTCCGGCAAACTCGCCGTTTCCGCTATAGCCATAACGGTGCTCGCGGCGCTGCTGAGGGCTGATCCGCCGGTGATGAAGTTTTCTCTGATATTTACGACCGTTCTTCTTGTTTATTCGTACCTGCGATACCTGGGAAGATTTTTCAAAACGTATTATATGTCGGCTTCCGACGCCGAGATGGAATACGAGGCAGCAGCCGGTGAAGAGTAGACAGAATGGCATTTTTTGGTTTCGGGAAAAATAACGGCGACGATGCTGCTGCAGCCAAAGCACTGGAATCGGGACTTTCAAAAACCAGGAATTCGTTGTTCGGGAAACTGAATCGCCTTGTTCGCGGGAAGGATCGTGTCGGAGAAGAGGTGCTTGATGAATTGGAGGAGATCCTGGTTACAAGTGACGTCGGCGTTTCCACTACCATAGAAATCATTCGAAAGGTAGAAGAACGAGTGCAGCGTGATCGGTTTGTCAACAGCGATGAACTGAACGTTTTAATTCGAGACGAAATCGCTTCGTTGTTACGGCAGAGCGACTTGGATCGGACGGCTGATTTTGATACTGATCCATCATCTCGGCCATATGTCATCATGGTTGTTGGCGTGAACGGGGTTGGGAAAACCACGTCGATCGGCAAGATCGCCGCTCGCTACAAAGCGGCGGGGAAAAGTGTTTTGCTGGGTGCGGCGGATACGTTTCGAGCTGCCGCTACGGAGCAGCTTGAAATCTGGGCAAATCGATCCGGAGTTCAAATTGTCAAACAGGGTCATGGAGCAGACCCTGCGGCCGTGGTTTTCGACACACTGGCAGCAGCGAAAAGTAGAAATGTCGATGTTGTTCTGATCGATACGGCCGGTAGATTACATACGAAAGGCGGCCTGATGGATGAACTTGCAAAAATAAAGCGCGTTATGGATCGACAGATTCCCGGTGCGCCACATGAAGTCTTGCTCGTTCTGGACGCTACAACGGGTCAGAACGCAATCCATCAGGTAAAGGAATTCTCTCGTGTGGCAGATGTGACGGGATTGATTGTTACAAAGCTGGATGGAACAGCAAAAGGGGGCATTGTAATTGGCATTTCTTATGAGTTCCATTTACCCGTAAAATACATAGGAGTTGGCGAGGGGATTGACGATCTTCAGATTTTCGACAGTGAACGGTTCGTACATGCTCTTTTCAGCAACTGAACGGATGTATACCACGTGCATCAGTTCGAGGCGTGCCGTGAACCGTTCAAACAGGAAATATGACGGTTTGCTGAATGTTCTTGTGTCATCGGGCTATTTTGGCCGATATTTCGTATCGTGTATAGGTTTTTGCGAGTTTTTTACTGCTGATTTTTGATGAACTGCTACGGAATTATTGTTGGTCTGATATGATAACAGGTTCTCGATATAGAAAACGTGCCCTGTTGCTCAGAAACGCACTGTGTTTTTCGATTCTCTTTGCTTTTACGGCCTCAAATGCGTTATCTCAATTTCGGAGCAGTTTTCCGGATTTTGCAGTTGATTTCGTGAGTGTTCGGGATGCAGGTGCGGGTTCGGGCTCATTGGTTGATATTTATACACGCATTCCGTATACGAGCCTCAGTTTTATCGCTACGGCCAACGGATTTATGGCCAACTACCATATTTCGCTCTCGGCGATAGAAATCAGCGAGACAGACCATCTCAGGAATCTCATTAAAACGAAATACTGGGACGCCAGAATTATCACCAACACGTATATCGAGACACAATCACCGGAGTTGTTGGACTTGAGTACACAGTCGATCGAACTGAATCCGGGCCGATATATTTTTGAGTTGGAAGTTGCCGACGAAAACTCAAGTGGGGTCCTTGTCGGTGAATTTCATGTCGTAGTCAAAGACTTCTCTGCTCCGGTTTCCATGAGTGATATCACAATTCTGGAATCGTACGACGAAGAGAGTTTTTCTATTGTGCCGCGAGTGGATACGCGATTGACCTCAGCGAAAGGCGGCCTGAAAATATTCTACGAAACGTATTCCGATCGTCGGAGGGAATTAAAAATCGTACGTGAGGTGTTACGCTTCCAGCCGGGTGCGGGCGTGCCGGAACTGAGCGGGTTACTGGATACCGCAGTCCGAGAGGGGGTGAGCACTTCAGTTGTCATGCGGGAAGAAGAATCTGTCATCCTGCCCCAAGGGAGGAGCCAACACCTGATCGCACTCTCGATAGATGATCTGAAGGTGGGTGCGTACAGTGTCCGTGTAAGTCTTATGGATCCGGTTGAGGGTGTTCTGGACGTGTCTGAAAAATCATTTTCTGCCCTCTGGGGTGGCCTGGCAGAACATATTGAAGACATAGATAATGCCATCTCCCAGATGGAATACATTGCGAAGGCTGATGAATTGAAAATCATCAAGTCTGCCGCCACTGACATCGAACGTATCGATCGTTTCCGGGAATTCTGGCAAAAACACGATCCTACGCCGGATACGATCAGGAATGAAAAGATGGAGGAGTACTATTACCGGGTTGACTCGGCAAATCGTCATTACAGTGCTGTTCAGGATGGATGGAAAACTGACCGCGGATATATTTTTGTTACGTATGGTGAGCCGGATTACGTGGAGAGAAAGAGTCACACGTTCGACTACGAACCGTATGAACTCTGGATATACGAGCGAATGGGGCGTCAATTTATCTTCGTAGATAAAACCGGGTTCGGTGATTATCAGCTGCTTCTTCCGGCTTGGGATGAAAGAACCCGCTTGTATTGATCAGACGATAATTCAATTCGGCTGATGGATCGTCCGGATGTGTAAAATTGAAAAGAGCGTCTCATTCGAGATGTGCTCTTTTTCAATGAGCCGAAGATTGAAAATGAACTGGACCGGTTACCTTGGAGTTCGTATAGTACCCGACTTGATCGCACGTTGTATTCGGTAAAGCCGAATTTTTGGTAAATCGACGTTTTTGGTAAATCAACCCGCTCTGTTTTTCGGATGACCCGTATCGTATTCATGGGCACACCGGAGTTTGCCGTTCCTTCTCTCGATCTTCTCGTTGAGAATGGATATATGCCGGTCGCCGTGGCGACGGCGCCGGATCGGAAAAGAGGACGCGGACGCAAAGTGTCCTCAAGTGCAGTGAAAGAGGCTGCTGCGCATCATGGCATTACGACAGTTCTTCAACCAGAAACCGTAACGGATCCTGACTTCACCAGGCAAATCCGCAATCTTAGTGCCGACATCATTGTGGTGGTGGCATTTCGCATATTGCCGCCAGAAGTATTCAGGGAGGCGCGGTTGGGTTCGTTCAATCTGCACGGATCTCTTCTTCCGATGTATCGGGGAGCCGCTCCGATTCATCGGGCGGTGCTCGACGGCGCAACGGAAACGGGTGTTACCACGTTTTTTCTGGAGCAGAGCGTTGATACGGGAAATATTATTATGGTACGTCGAATGTCCATCGGACCGGACGAGACAACGGGTGACGTGCACGACCGAATGATGCTGCTGGGCGCCAGGGTCGTTCTGGAAACCGTGCAGAAAATCGAGAGTGGAAATGTTACCGTCAGCCCTCAGGACGACGCCATGGCCACACCGGCTCCCAAAGTGTATTCGGCCGAAGCTCGTGTACGATGGGCCAGATCGGCGGCAGAAGTGCACAACCATATCAGAGGAATGTCGCCCTTTCCGGGCGCGTTCTCCATACACGGTTCTGACAGGCTTAAATTTTATCGAAGCAGGATTTTTTCAGAATCGCCTCAGAGAGGCACTGGGCCGGGTCAGGTTTTAAAGTGTGACGACAGCCTTGTGATTGCGTGTGGAACCGGATCGGTCGAAATCACGGAGTTACAATCGGAGGGAAAGCGCCGCCTCGAATCGCGTGCTTTTCTTGCCGGATCTTCGCTTGAACTCGGCGAGGTTCTGGAATGAACAGTCATCGATCGGGGAAGGAGCCAGGCAAAAAATCAGAAATTGTAAAACCATTTCTGAGTGCGCTGACTCAGATTCACAGCAGCGATGCCGCCGGTAAAGAAGAAATCGAAAAGCGCGCGAGAAAATGTATCTCTACGCTTCCGGGTCGAAAAGAAAAAACGATCGCAACGGCCAGTGCGCGAGGCAGTATTGGATTGCAGGCAGATCATACTCATTATTTCGATGGTTTTGCGCTGATGCTCCCTATGAAAGGCGGAACGGGAATTTCGATCTCGCCGGGTGAATCATCAGAAAGCAGATTAATCGTCGAAGGCGAATCGAATGTCCGGTCGTTTTCCCTGATGGATTCGGACGAGTCAGCAACATCGGATTCCGACACAGTTCGATTACTGAAGCATATTGTTCACGGGTTTCCTGTTCACTCCTTTTCGTCCATTGACGTTGCGCTGTACAGCGAAATACCCGAAGGGTTATTCCCGGTATTTGCCGCATCATTCAGTATCGCGTTACACAGGGCCCTGGAAAAATCATCCGGGATATCGTTAGAAGACACGGATCGAGTCAGGACATGTCAGAAGGCGATAGAGGCATTTTACGGAACTCCTTTCAGCGCGGCTTATATCCGAGCGGCTGATATTTCGGAAGCTCACACGTTTGTTCTGGTGGACACACGATCCCTCGAATACATTCCGCTGGATATCAGCGAACGCGAGAAACCAGGGTGGGGGCTGATTGATTTGACACCCGGATCGTCGCCGGTGCTGCCGGCTGAACGGTTCAAGCTGGCTGATGCGATTATCGACCGACTGAAATCAAAGCAATTCACGGGACTTACTACGATTCGCGATCTGGAGCATTCGGAATTCGAGGCTGCAGAAAAGGCTCTTCCAAGGAAAATGAGGCCCGGCTTTCGGTTCCTCGTCACCGAAAATAGGAGAGTGCAGCAACTCGTTACGGCGATTCGAAGAAGTGATTGGCAATTGTGTGGAACGATTCTTCTGATTTCTCATGAGGCTCGAAAACGGTGCTGGAATGCTTCCACTCCTCGACATGACGAAGTTGTTGCGCTCGCCGAACGATTCAGTCACAACGGGGTATACGGCGCCACTCAGACGGGCGAGAGTGCGTTTGTGCTTGTAGCGGGGCAGCCATTTTCGATTCCCGGATTTCTCAAGGAGGTCAGAAATAATGAGTATTCGGAACACGGAAAACGTCCGCAAACGATAATTCTTTAATAGAATGAGTCTGATGACCGAATTTGACATAGGTGCCGTAACCGAACGTATTTCAAAAGAAAGTGCTTTTATTGATGATCTGCTTAATGAAATAGGCCGCGTGGTAGTCGGGCAGCGTTACATGATTGATCGTTTACTGATCGGATTACTGGGTGACGGGCATGTCCTTCTTGAGGGAGTACCCGGCCTGGCAAAAACACTGACCGTAAGTTCACTGGCCGCAGCGATTGGTACGAGTTTTCAGCGAATCCAGTTTACACCGGATCTGTTACCGGCTGATCTTCTGGGGACCATGGTTTACAATCAGAAAGAATCTTCCTTTTCGATAAAAAAGGGTCCCATTTTTGCAAATATTATCCTGGCCGACGAGATTAACAGATCTCCCGCAAAAGTTCAGAGCGCTCTGCTGGAAGCCATGCAGGAGCACCAGGTAACCATCGGTGACACCACATTTCCTCTCGAAGCTCCGTTCCTTGTTCTGGCCACTCAAAACCCTATTGATCAGGAGGGCACGTATCGACTTCCCGAGGCACAGGTTGACCGTTTCATGATGAAGATCAAGGTGGATTACCCGAGCCCTGAAGAGGAACTCAAGATCATGCGGCTTCAGGCCCGCACCGGTGAAAAAGTAAAGGTGCGAACCGTAGTCAAAACGGAACAGATCTTGTCGGCGAGAGCGGTTCTGAACGCACTCTATATTGATGAACGTGTAGAACGGTATATCGTAGATCTCGTTATGGCATCCCGAAATCCGGCGGACTACCGGTTGAATGGCATCGAACCGCTTATTGAATACGGGGCCTCTCCACGGGCTACCATCAATTTGAACCTGGCGGCTCGAGCTCATGCTTTTCTTCAACATCGAGCCTATATCGCGCCGGAGGATGTTCGGTCGATCGCGATGGACGTTTTGCGACATCGTGTGATTGTGACATACGAAGCTGAGGCGGAAGAAATAACTTCCGAGGATATTGTTCAGCGGATCCTGGACACGGTAGAAGTGCCATAATAACAGGCCCTGAAAAGAACCATGCCCAGAAGCCCGAAGCCATTTAAAAAGGAATCGATCTCCGTTGCATTCGTAGTCGAAAAACTGCAATCAGTGGTTGGCATAGACATCGAGTACGCCAACGACGCTGATGCAGAGTCACGTCTGATTTCAGAGAGCAGTCTACACCGGCCAGGACTTGCTCTCGCAGGATTTCTGGAGTTGTTCACGTTTCAAAGATTACAGGTACTGGGTAATACCGAGCACCGTTTTCTGGAGCACCTGAGTAAAAGAAAAAGGCTCGATGCGTTCGTAAAACTTCTGCAGTTTGATATTCCATGTTTTTTCCTGACCGACAATAACTCGCTGGATCCGATTCTGGTAGAAAAGGCTACGGACGCCGGCATTCCAATCTATACGACGTCGCTCCCCAGCATTGAGTTTACCGCATTGCTGGGAGATTTTCTGAGTGATCAATTTGCACTGCAACAGACGGTTCATGGTGCACTCGTAGACGTGTACGGCATTGGTCTCTTGATCAAAGGTAAACCCGGTATTGGAAAGAGTGAGATTGCCCTCGACCTTGTCGAGAGAGGACATCGCCTTGTTGCCGACGATGTTGTAGTGGTTACGCGAAAGGAGGAATCTGTACTGATGGGTGCCGGCACGGATATCGCACAGCACTTCATGGAAATTCGGGGACTCGGTTTGATCGATGTACGGGCGATGTTCGGGGTTCGAGCCATACGTTATCAAAAACGCGTCGAGGTGGTTGTCCACCTCTCCCCTTGGGATGAAGAAGAAGAGTATACGCGACTGGGGATGGTTGACAGTTTTCACGATATCATGGGCGTGCACCTTCCACTGGTGAAATTGCCGATTACACCGGGTAAAAACGTAACCGTTTTATGCGAAGTGATTGCGATGAATCATCTTCTCGGACATTATGGATACAACGCTGCCGAAGTATTCGCAGATCGCTTATCAGAAAAAATCCAGAGCAAAAGCGGCGGCGGACCGGATCGGGGCATCGACTATTTTGAGCACGACTACGAGTAGGTCGTCTCAGGCCACCAGTTCGAGCTGTGATTCAAACTTCACGCCCACAAGTTTCGATACGCCCTGCTCTGCCATCGTGACGCCGTACATGCAATCTGCCGCTTCCATGGTGCGTTTGTTGTGAGTCACGAGAATAAATTGTGTGGACTCGGAAAACGTGCGAATCATATGCATGAATCGGTCGACGTTGGCATCATCAAGCGGAGCATCAACTTCGTCCAGAATACAGAATGGACTCGGTTTCACGAGGTAGATGGCGAAAAGCAGGGCAATGGCCGTGAGCGTTTTTTCGCCTCCCGACAATTGAGCGAGCACACTCAGTTTTTTTCCTTCTGGCCTTGCCATTACTTCGATGGGGGACTCCAACGGATCATCCGGATTCACGAGAACGACATCCGCTGAAGCCTCGTCACCAAATAATTCGACGAAGAGTTTAACGAAGTTCGATCGGATGGCCGAAAACGTTTCGTTGAAACGCGCCGAAGCGGTCTCATTTATTTCTTTTATGGTGGTCAGGAGTGTGTTTTCAGCTTTTTCAAGATCAGTAAGCTGTTCCTGCAGGAAATCGAGACGCTTTTTTTCGTCATCAAAAGAATCCAGTGCCAGTGCGTTGACCGGGCCAAGATTTCGAATTCTGATGCGAAGATCCCGGATTTCTGATCTGGCTGATTCCACCTCAAACCCCTCGTCGATTTCTACCGAGAAGCCGGCGATATCGATTTCGTAATCTTCAGCCATCGTCCCAATGAGGTCGGCGAGACGTGTTTTGATTTCTGCCTGCCGCACGGAATGCCTGGTTTCCCCGCTCATTGCTTCTTCGCGTTCACGCCGGACCGTTCGCAGTTCAGCTTCGATATCTGAGACACCGACTTTGACTTCCGACAGTACGTCTTTTGAATCGGAGGCCTCTTGGTCCAGTTTATTCCGGTTCTTTCGAAGCTTATCAAGTTCTACTTCCAGCGATGCCGAGTTCTCTTTCGTTTCGGAAAGCTGTTTGTCAAGGGCAACCGTCATTTCACGGCGCCGTTTTGTTTCTGCGTTCAACCTTTCGATATCTACCCGGAAGCGCGTTATTTCCTGCGTCAGATGTTCGAGTTCGTTCCTGGCCTCGACCGCAGCGATATTGATCTCGTTAAATTGCGAGAAAGCGAGTCGATTTGATTCCTCAAGTGTTTCTATAGTGATTTCGGATCCGTGTCTTCGGGTTCGTACGTCGGTCAGCACCTCGTCCATGCGATCGAGCTCGGACTGCAGCGATTCGATTTGAGTTGACGCCTCTCCTCTCTGTTTGCGAATCTCTGAACTCCGATCTTCGAGTTCCCTCGTGCGACGGGCGAGCGCAGACAATTCATAATCTGTCTGTCCAAGTCGACTTTCTAATACACCGGCTTTCTCCAGAGACTTTGCCAGTGCAGATTCGAGTTTATTCAAAGGAATATTTTCCAATGCTGTCCGTGCTTCATCGATCTGTTTACGGGTTGTTTTGATCTCAGCCTCGAGCGCCAGAATATCGACCTTCACACGGTCAAAATGTTCTCGTCGACCCATTCGGCTGGCCGCCACAGAGGTCCCCGTTGCCGGGCTGCCCCCATGATGATACCCGGCGGCATCGTACCATTCGCCCTCTACCGTGAAATAGCGACCAGTTGCGGGTATCGCTGAGGCAATTATTTCCAGATCATCAACCAGGAAACAATTGTGTAAAAGAAGGAAAGGCAATGTTTGGAATTCGTCATCCGAGATTCTGACGAGGCATGAAAGCGGTATTGCATCTTCGACAATGTCGGGACCGGAGCCTGGATCAGGGCCGGAACTGGATCCCGGACCAGAGCCTGGAGCAGGGCCGGAACTGGATCCCGGACCAGAGCCTGGAGCCAAGCCTGGATCCGGATTACCGTTTGAAGGCAGTGGCAGATGTGCAAGGCGGTCGGAAATAATAAAAGTGGCCCGTCCTTTCTCATTGGACTTCAAATTCCGGATCGCCCGGCCGGCTTCATCTTCCGATTTCACGACAATGCAGGATGCATATTCACCCAGTGCTGTGTCAAGAGCAATTCGGTGCTCACGATCACAGGCAAAAAGATCCGCAACGGTACGTAAGACATCTGACGACCAGTCGGTAGAGGACGCCAGATGCTGCACAGACTCTGATAAATCGTCATAGGAAGAGAGAAGACTATCGAGGAGTGTCTTCTCAGCGTATGCAGCGGCCACTCGTCTTTCGAGTTTCTGTAGAGAAATCTCGGAGTTTTTCAACTCTTTCTCTTTTGCGTCAACCAGTGATTGAGCTTTCTCCAGTTTTGCAAGAAAGCGGCGGTTTTCTATGCTCTGACTCCTGAGAATTCCTTCTGTATCGGATCGACGTTTTTCGATTTCCTTAATACTGGATCCGGTTTCCTTGAATTTTTTTGCAATGATTTCAAGGTCCTGCTCGAAAAATTCAGCACGGTTTCCAAGACGATCAATTTGACGTCGATGTTCTGCAAGATCCGTTTGAAGATTACGTTCTTCTACTGCGAGCGACTGTAAGTGGGTTCGTGTCTTCGCCAGTTCATTTTCGGCCGTTTCTTTTTCCTTCCGGGCGGTTGTCAGTCGGGCTGCGCTTTCCCGCGCGGCAGGAACTGCCCGAGCATGTTTTTCATCGGAAGACTGCAAATCTGACTCAAGGCCGGTGACTCGTACGTCTGCGGCGTCTTGTTCCGCAGCCGCTCTTTTCAGATCTTTTTCAATCGACTGAATTCGCTCCTGGTTCAGGCGTAAATCTGACTCTGCCTGCCTTAACATGTCCAGATGATGAACGAGGCGGGTCTGCGTCGTTGTGACCTTCTGTTCCTTTTCAATATGCTCTTTTCGCAGGGTTTCGTGGGAGGCTTCGAGCGTAGCCATTTGTGTGGTAAACCCCATGACTTCAGAACCTGAGTCAGATATCAGATTTTTCAGGCTCGATTCCTCTTCCGAAAGCGCAGAATATTCGGTTACTGCCAGTGCGAGCACAAAATGAGTCAGACGATCATCAAGCCGCTTGTAACGGGAAGCTTTGTTTGCCTGTCGCTCCAGGCTCCGAACCCTTTTGTCCAGTTCGTCGACCAGATCCCGTACCCGGTTCAGGTCCGTTTGTGTACCGGCCAGTTTTCGAAGAGTCTGCCCTCTTCGGATCTTGTACTTGGAAATGCCAGCGGCCTCTTCGAACATGTGCCGTCGATCATCAGCACTGTCAGAAAGGATATCCTCGATCATCTTGAGTTCGATGACAGAGTAAGCACCAGCACCCATTCCCGTATCCATGAACAGATCGGTGATATCTTTGAGCCGACACTGAACACCATTCAAAAGGTACTCGGATTCACCGCTGCGGAAAAGCCGACGCCCGATGGTGACCTCACTGTATTCAATGGGAAGAACACCGCGATTATTTTCGATGGTGAGCAAAACCTCGGACATGCCCAGTGAGCGACGGCTGGACGAACCGTTGAAAATAATATCGTCCATCGTATCTGAACGAAGGATTCGGGCTCTCTGCTCACCGATAACCCACCTCACGGCGTCGACAATATTTGATTTACCACACCCGTTAGGACCAACTACGGCGGTTACGCCGGAGGAAAAGTCAATGACCGTTCGATCGGCAAAACTCTTAAAACCGTGTAGCTCAAGTCTGCTTAAATACATCGTTGTTCATATCTGTCCTTGCCTGTAAACATCCGACCTCGGATCCCACTTTTTCGTGTGTCTGGTAAAACGCTCCAACATGAAAGTACTTCTACTAATTAATGCAGTTTATGTCCGTTTTGCAAATCTAATTATCCACACTGAACGAGAAGGTTTCATTATCTGCTAAGATCAATGAAATCAATCGATTAACCATGGGGACTGTTGATAATGCCGATGAATAATTGCCGTTATTGCATAAGAATTGTATCATACGGAATTCGAGTCCGACGCTGATCAGGGCACGGGCCTGCTCTGGCAAGCAGAAACGGGACGCTGAACTCCAGGAAATCATCAACATCAGGTAGTTCACCTGAATTTCAATTATGCTCTATTTTCCTTACTCTGTAAGAGGGTAATTCGGCTTAAAAATAATACTCGCTGAAAGGGATACCGATTCATGACGGGCGACTCGATAACAGAACTGCTTCAGGCGCATCGCAACGGTGATGAACAGGCCAGTGAACAGCTTCTTGAGTTGGCGTACAATGAGCTCCATCAAATGGCGCATCGTCAGCTTCAATACCGCAGACCGGGGCAAACTCTGAACACGACGGGCCTCGTACACGAGGCGTATCTGAAGCTTTTTGATAAGGCAGAAAGCAATTTTAATGATCGGGTACATTTTTTCGCAGTTTCAGCGCGAGCCATGCGGCAGATTCTGGTTGACTATGCCCGAAAGGTTCATGCCGAAAAAAGGGGTGGAAAAGCACATAGAACGGATTTGCACCCTTCCATGATCAGTACTGCCGACAGCCCGGTAGAGATACTTGACATGGATGATGCCCTGAAACAGCTGCAGAAATTAAGTCCCCGGATGTCACAGATCGTTGAGCTCCGTTTTTTCGGAGGGATGTCCATCGAAGAGATCGCTGCGGTCCTGGATCTTTCGAGTCGAACGGTCGACCGTGACTGGTTGAAGGCAAAGTCCTTTCTGTATCTCGCGCTGGCCGAGGAGGCCCGTTAAGGCGCTTTCAGGAATCACTATCAGACTCCAGTCGTTTGAAAGTCAATGAAAGGAATCAGTCCCCAACGCTGGAAAGAAATAGAAGAAGTTCTGGACGCGGCTCTGGAGTGCGATTCCAGCGAACGAGCGGATTACGTGGCTTCGACGTGCGGCGAAAACGAATCACTGCGTGCCGAGGTGATGGCTCTTCTGGATGCCTCTGAGGAATCCTCAGATTTTATGAAAGTTCCGGTGAGGGATGAGCTGAATCAGGCGCTGGTAAATATGGCCGCGCAACTGGAGGCCGACGACGAAGAAAACGATCCGAACGTCAACAGCCAGATGGGGCCCTACCGCCTGATCCGCAGGCTGGGCCACGGAGGAATGGGACAGGTTTACCTGGCCGTCAGGCAGGATGGCGTTGACGATCGCTTCGTCGCCGTGAAGGTTATTCGACGAGGAATGGATACGGAAGAAATTCTACATCGCTTCCGAACCGAAAGAAGGATTCTGGCAAGTCTTACGCATCCTAATATCGCCCGCCTGCTCGATGGAGGGGCGACAGACGACGGACGGTCTTATCTGGTAATGGATTATGTAGAGGGCGATACGATCACGGTATTTGCCGATCGAGAACGTCTCACGATAGATGAACGGCTGCGGCTGTTCGAGCCCATTTGTTCGGCCGTCCACTATGCCCACCAGAAACTGATCGTGCACCGCGATATTAAGCCGGGAAATATTCTTGTCACAGAAGACGGAGACGTGAAACTGCTGGATTTCGGGATCGCCAAGTTTCTTCATCCGGACGACGCTGACGGTTCCGCCCCGGTGACACGTGCCGGTGTCCGGGTCATGACGACTGATTATGCGTCTCCTGAACAGATTCGTGGAGAATCCGTTACGACCGCGAGCGATGTATATCAGCTCGGTATTCTTCTCTACGAATTGCTGACCGGTAATCGACCGTACGATTTCACGGACGAAGGCAGAGCCGATATTGAGCGGATCATTCTCGAGAAAGAACCGGAAAAACCGAGCACGGCGATAACGAGGATGCGATCGAATGATTCCGAAGAGGATACTGGAGTTGGCCTTGCTCGGAGCGCACCTGTTGATCGCATTCGGAGACAACTTACCGGGGACCTGGACCGAATCGTCCTGATGGCGCTCCGAAAAGACCCGGACCGGCGGTATCCGTCGGCGGACGAATTCCGACAGGACATCAGTCGATACCGTGCCGGATTACCCGTAATCGCGCAAGCTGATTCGTGGACGTACCGCACGGGTAAATTCGTGCGTCGCCATAAACTGGGAGTCGCGTCATCCGTGATTGTCGCAGGATTGTTGGTGATACTGTTTGTCGTGGCTATTCGATTTGCCATGACAACGGCACAGCAGAACGAAGAAATTCAGCTCGCACTGGAAAAAAAGAATCAGGTGACTGATCTCATGATCGGCATGTTTGGACTTGCTGCTCCGGAGGTTGCACGGGGCCAGGAGATCACTGCGCGTGAGCTTTTGGACAGGGGAGTAGTGCAAAGTGAGCAGAAACTGGCCTCCCAGCCTGATGTCCTGGCCGAAATGTACCATTCGATAGGGATTGTGTATTTGAATCTGGGAATGTTGGATGAGGCACGACCGGTTCTGCAACAGGCCCTGGACATGCGTCGTGTGTTATTTGCCGGCGAGGATTCGCCCGAGGTGGCTCAGAGTATTTTTGACATGGCCCGTTGGCATGAAGAAAACGCGGCCGGGATAGAGGCAGAAGCGCTCCACCAGGAGGCTCTTTCTATTCGGGAGAGACTTTTTGAAACACCCCACATCGCCCTGGCCGAAAGCAATCACGAACTCGGGGTCGTTTATCTTGACAGCCTTGGTGATATCGAACAGGCGGAAAATTATTTACAGAGGGCCCTCGATATGTTTCTGGAACTCGAGGGACCTGAGAGCGAAAGGATTTCTGAAGCACTGTCCAATCTGGCCGTCGTGCTGACAATCCGCGAGGACGTGAATCTGGAGCTGGCCGGTGAATACACGCTCAGAGCTCTTTCCATGCAGCGAAGGCTTCTTGGAAACGATCATCCGTTTGTCGCGAGTAATTTGCATAATCTGGGGGCGCTGTATTACGATCTCGAAGATTACGATTCTGCAATTCCGGTGCTGGAAGAGGCGATCGCACTCAGGAGCACGTTGTACGGCGAAAGATCGGTGCCTGTCGCCAACTCGATGAATAAACTGAGCCAGGTTTATATGGATCAGGGCGAGCTGACACGGGCAGAGAATCTGTTGCTCCGGGCAATCAGCATTCATCGCGAGAATTATGGCACAGCACACCCGAGAATCGCGCATGACCTGCAAATATTGGGACTTGTACTACGGCGTGCAGGCAGACGGGCGGAGGCTCGTACGGCGTTATTCGAATCCGTCACCGTATTTGAAGAGTCCCTTCCGGAGGGTCATCCCAGGATCATCGCCGCCCGCACCGTCCTTGCCGATCTTGAGACCGGTGGAGGGTAGGCCTCCATATTCAGCTTTTCCCGTTTGACTCGGCAGAGACGGTTTCGGGTGACAGTATTTCAAATACGAGTCCGTCTCCGGAGGTGGCCCGATCAATCCGAACAATTTGACCTCGATCAATCCGGCCCGACAGTATTTGTTCTGCCAGTTTGTTGGTGATCTCTCTCTGAATCACCCGTTTCAGAGGCCTCGCTCCGAACACCGGATCGAAGCCGTGCTCTGCGATGTAATCTCCAGCACTGGTGCTCAGTTCGAGGTCAATATCATTCTTACGTGCTGCCAGTCTTCGAACGCGGTCGAACTGAAGGTCGGTTATCCGGCGGATCGCTTTTTTATCGAGAGGATGAAATACAACGATCTCATCGATCCGATTCAAAAACTCAGGACGCATCTGCTGTTTCAGCAGGACCATCAGTGACTCGCGCAGTTCTTCTTCGGTAGCTTCCGAAACCTCACCTTCTTCACTGTCAAGACGTCGCTGAATGATCTCCGAACCGAGATTGCTGGTCATGATGATAATGGTATTCTTGAAGTCAATCACGTGACCCTGATTGTCTGTCAGACGCCCATCGTCCAGCATCTGAAGAAGAATATTGAACACCTCAGGATGGGCTTTCTCGATTTCATCCAGCAGCACAACCGAATAGGGCTTTCTCCGGACAAGCTCGGTGAGTTGGCCCCCTTCTTCGTACCCCACATATCCGGGCGGCGCGCCGATGAGTCGACTTACAGTGTGTTTTTCCTGATACTCGCTCATGTCAATCCGAACGAGCGCATTTTCGTCGTTAAAAAGAAATTCGGCGAGTGCTTTGGCCAGTTCAGTTTTTCCGATTCCCGTGGAACCGAGAAAAATAAATGAACCGATCGGTCTGTTTTCTTCCTGTAGCCCGGCGCGGCCTCTGCGGACCGCGTTGGAAATTGCTTCGACCGCTTCACGCTGTCCTACAACACGTTTTTCGAGTTCTTCATTCATCCGGAGCAACTTCATGCGTTCACTCTCCAGCATTCTCGATACCGGAATACCCGTCCAGCGTGATACGATGGCCGCAATATCTTCCGAGTCGATTTCTTCCTTCAGAAGGGCTCCTCCTTTCTGAATTTCCAGCAGTTGAGTCTTGCTTTCCTTCACCGATTGCTCCAGCGCCGGAATGGTTCCATATCTGATCTCAGCGACCTTGTCGTAAAGTCCTTCGCGCTCCATTCGGTCTGCGTCCGTACGAAGCTGTTCGCTCTCTTCCTTGGCATCCCGGATCTTCTGAATCATGTCCTTCTCCTGCATCCACCTGGCGGAAAGGGCCAGTTTCTGCTCTTCCAGGTCGGCGAGCTGCTCTGCAATCGACGAGAGTTTGGCCCTGTCTTTCTCTCTCTTCATGGCTTCGCGTTCAATTTCGAGCTGTCGGATCTGTCGTTCGAGCTGATCGAGTTCTTCCGGCATCGAATCAATTTCCAGACGCAATTTTGCCGCCGATTCATCGATCAGGTCTATGGCTTTGTCGGGCAAAAACCGAGCGGAGATGTAACGATCACTGAGCTCCGCCGCTGAAATCAATGCTCCGTCCGTGATCCGGACGCCGTGGTGGACTTCGTATCGATCCTTTATTCCTCTGAGAATGGAGATCGTATCCTCAACACTGGGTTCTTCCACCTTTATTGTCTGAAACCGTCGTTCGAGCGCCTTGTCTTTTTCAAGATATTTGCGATATTCGTCGAGCGTGGTAGCGCCAATGGCTCGCAATTCACCTCGTGCCAGAGCGGGTTTCAAAATATTGGCTGCGTCCATGGCTCCATCACTTGCTCCTGCTCCGACGAGCGTATGAATTTCGTCGATAAACAGAATGACCTCTCCGTCACTTGCCGCCACTTCTTTTACCACGGCTTTAAGTCTGTCTTCGAATTCTCCCCTGAATTTGGCACCTGCGATCAGTGCCCCCATGTCGAGGGCCAGAACCCGTTTATTCTTGAGGCCTTCTGGGACATCTCCCTGAACGATTCTGATCGCAAGGCCCTCCGCAATCGCCGTTTTGCCGACTCCGGGTTCGCCAATCAACACCGGGTTGTTTTTCGTTCTTCGGGAAAGAATTTGCAACAGACGTCGGATTTCATCGTCCCGACCAATCACAGGGTCAATTTTGCCTTGCCCGGCCAGTTCGTTAAGGTCTCGAGTGTATTTATCGAGTGCCTGATATCTGGATTCCGAAT
>JACZYD010000032.1 GCA_022571255.1 Bacteroidota bacterium | reverse complement strand
TACGTGTTTGGACAGCACCATCGTGATCGCTGCCGTAAGCGTTGTCTTGCCATGGTCCACGTGACCAATCGTTCCTACGTTGACGTGAGGCTTGGTGCGCTCAAATTTCTCTTTCGCCATGTCTTTAGCTCAATTCAGTTTTTCGAAGTTCAATATTTTTACTCGGCAACAACCAGGGAAGAGGCGGTCATTATTTCTTCAGCAACCGATTTCGGTACTTCCTCGTAGTGATCAAACTGCATGGAATATATCGCTCGCCCCTGCGTAATTGATCGCATGTCGGTTGAATATCCAAACATGGACGAAAGCGGAACAAACGCCTTGATCACTTGCGCTCCCTGCCTTTGCCCCATGCTGTCGATACGTCCACGCCGACTGTTCAGGTCACCGATCACGTCTCCCATATATTCTTCAGGCGTAATCACCTCAACAGACATGACCGGCTCCATAATCACAGGCTTCGCTTTTCGAGATGCCTCCCGGAACGCCATTCGACCTGCGATTTCAAACGAAAGCTGGTCTGAATCAACGTTGTGGAATTTCCCATCGTAAAGACGTGCCTTGACACCTTCAACCGGATATCCGGCAAGGGGGCCCTGCGACATCGCATTTTCGATTCCTTTGGCAACAGACGGTATATACTCGCGCGGAATGGATCCACCTTTGATTTCGTCCACGAATTCAAATCCCGTCGTGTCTTCCGACGGACCAATCTCGACCCAGACTTCGGCGAACTGACCACGGCCACCACTTTGTTTTTTATGTTGATACCGAAGATCTACGCTTTTTCGCAACGCCTCTCGGTATGCAACCTGAGGCCGCCCAACGTTCGCCTCCACTTTAAACTCGCGCTTCAACCGATCAACGATAATTTCAAGGTGTAATTCACCCATCCCGGCGATAATCGTTTGCCCGGTTTCGTCATCGACATTGATTTTAAACGTAGGGTCTTCCTCGGCCAGTTTCTGTAAACCAGTCCCGAGTTTATCGCTGTCGGCCTTGGTTTTAGGCTCAATCGCAATACGGATAACCGGCTCCGGAAATTCCATTTTTTCCAGCACAACGGGATGGTTCGGGTCACACAGCGTATCACCGGTACGTACATCTTTCAGTCCAACGGCCGCCGCAATATCGCCAGCTCGTACGACTTCAACATCCTCGCGACTGTTTGCATGCATCAGAAGAATCCGGCCGATACGTTCTTTCTTTTCAGTGGACGAATTCAAAACCTGTGATCCTTTTTTGAGCGTCCCCGAATACACGCGAAAAAATGTCAGCTTTCCAACATACGGATCGGTCATGATCTTGAACGCAATCGCACTGAACGGGGCATCTACGTCGGCCTTTCGTTCCACCTCCCTCTCCGTTCGTGGTACCACGCCCACCATCGGAGGCAGGTCAACCGGGCTGGGAAGGTAGTCAATCACGCCGTCGAGCAAACGTTGAATTCCTTTATTCTTAAAAGCAGACCCGCAAAATACCGGCGTAATGTCCATATTCAGCGTGGCTTCACGAACTACAGCCTTCAATTCCTCAACGGTAATGTCTTCACCTTCGAGATACTTCATCAGAAGCTCGTCGTTGTACTCAGCAACGGCCTCGAGAAGGTTAATGCGCCAGTGACGGGCTGTATTCTTGAGATCGTGTGGAACATCAATCTCGTCCCAGGTTGCGCCCTGAGTGCTGTCATGCCACACAATGGCCTTGTCCGTAATCAGATCTATGACGCCGCGGAACATCTCTCCATCCCCGATGGGCACCTGAACAGGAACCGGATTTGCTTTCAGACGCTCCCTCATCTGGGTGACCGCATCTTCGAAATTGGCCCCGGTGCGATCCATCTTGTTGATGAATGCGATTCGCGGCACACGGTATTTATTTGCCTGCCTCCAGACCGTTTCTGACTGAGGCTCAACTCCACCCACGGCACAAAAAAGCGCAACCGCGCCATCGAGAACGCGCAGGGATCGCTCTACCTCGATCGTAAAATCTACGTGGCCGGGCGTATCAATAATATTGAGTCGGTGGCCCTGCCAGGCACAACTCGTTGCAGCACTGGTAATCGTTATACCACGTTCCTTTTCCTGCTCCATCCAGTCCATCGTGGCACCGCCATCGTGAACTTCACCCATTCTATGAACACGTCCGGTGTAGAAAAGAATACGCTCCGTCGTCGTCGTTTTGCCGGCGTCGATATGGGCCATTATGCCAATATTACGCGTTTTTTCGAGCGAATATATCTTTTCGGTATTCATTTGTTTTCGAGACAAACTGTTCGGGAACAGTTTTTTTCCGAATCAGGTCGTTTAAAACCTGAAGTGAGCAAAAGCTTTGTTTGCTTCAGCCATGCGGTGTGTGTCATCTTTTTTCTTGATTGCGCCTCCTTCTCCCTTGGCCGCGCTGATCAATTCGCCGGCAAGTCGATTTGACATGCTTTTATCACTGCGGGCGCGGGCGTACTGAATCAGCCATCGGAACGCAAGTGCAATTCGTCTGTCCGGGCGAACTTCAATGGGTACCTGATAGGTAGCGCCACCGACTCGGCGACTTCGCACTTCAACCAAGGGTGCCACGTTGTTCACAGCCTTGTGAAAGACCTCAAGCCCCCCTTCACTTGTTCGTTCTTCAATGACGGCAAAAGCGTGATACACAAGACGGCGGGCGACATTCTTCTTCCCACTCACCATTACCACATTCACGAAACGCGAAACCAGAACATCATCGTACACGGGATCCGGTGACGGTTGTCTTTTCTCTGCTGACTTTCTACGCATATTCTTGCTTGGGCAAACACGTTAGGTGCACTGGGTACTGAATACACCGGGCATTAGAGATACCTGGCACCGTAAACTGTCGAATTGAACTCAGTGAGCTCTGTGTGGGCTATTTCCTGGGCTTCTTCGTTCCGTATTTCGAGCGGGATTGCATACGATCGTCTACTCCCGAAGTATCAAGTGCACCACGAACTATATGATACTTTACACCTGGAAGGTCTTTAACACGGCCTCCTCTGACCAGAACAATCGAATGCTCCTGCAGATTGTGCCCCTCTCCCGGGATATAGGCGATTACTTCAAATCCGCTGGTAAGCCGAACTTTGGCAACCTTCCTGAGAGCCGAGTTTGGTTTTTTCGGAGTGGTCGTATAAACACGGGTACAAACTCCACGACGCTGCGGACAGGAAGCCAGCGCAGGTGATTTCGTTTTGCGGACTTTGTCGTGTCGTCCTTTACGTACAAGTTGCTGAATCGTGGGCACGAATGCTCTCTGGTTATCTTAAATTTCGGTCGATACGGATACTGGCTCCAGGCGCGAAGTAGCAGATGCCCTGATCATTATCCCAGCCTTATAATATACGGCGACTGAATTAAAATGAATACCTGCAAAGGTGAAGAAACTTCGAGATGAGGAGTGATCGTCCCTCATAACGCCTCATCTGGGCCAGAATCATATCTGGATTATAAAAATTGTTATATATCGATATATCAATATAATTTTATTACGGAAGAAATAATAAGCAATAAAGGACAGCCCCCAGGCTGCCCATGACTTCTCCGGCTGAATAAAGCAATCCTATTTTGAGTCGGTATCGGTTTCTGCCTGGGAATCAGTTTCGGGTTCGACGTGCTTGATTTTTCTTTTTCCGATCTTTGCGCCCTCAGATCCTGATTCAGGTCCAGCAACGTCATCCTCCGTCGCCGCGAGAGCTCCGTTTCCCGTTGTCGATGCCTTACTGAGATCATTCCCGGCAAAATCTATATACTCACCGTATGGCCGCGGACCGAGTATTTCGACGATGTCCTTCGCAGCAAGCACTTCTCTCTCCAATAACGCCTGCGCCATCTCTTCCAACTTTTCATGTTTTTCTTCCAGTAATGAACGAGCTCGAGACCGCACGTCGTCAATAATGGCTTTAACCTCCTGGTCGATCAATGTCGCCGTCGCATCCGAATACGGCTTCTGAAAAATAGGACCTTCATTGCTGGCGCCGGAAACGTTAAAACTGACGTACCCGATTTTCTCACTCATTCCATAGTCGACCACCATTGCATATGCCATCTTGGTAATGCGCTCAAGATCGTTCTGGGCGCCTGTGGAAATTTGTCCGAAAATAATCTCTTCCGCCACCCGGCCGCCCATCGCCATCACCATTCTATCTACAAGAGCTTCACGTGTGTATAAATATCGATCCTCCGGCAGGTACTGCGCATATCCGAGAGCGGCAAGGCCTCTGGGAACGATCGAAACTTTGACAACAGGATCAGTATTCTCAAGAAACCAGCCTGCAATGGCGTGTCCCGCTTCATGGTAAGCGACAATTCTACGTTCTCCCGGCGAGATGATCTTATTTTTTTTCTCTAACCCTGCGATTACACGATCGATGGATTTCTCGAAATCGTCCATCTCAATAACATCCTTGTCATCTCGTGCAGCAAGCAACGCAGCCTCATTACAGACATTCGCAATTTCTGCTCCCGCGAATCCAGGAGTTTGTGCCGCAAGAATTCCCGGATTCACTGAATCGTCGAGCAACAGATTGCGCGTGTGAACCTTGAAAATTTCGGCTCGCTCCCGCCTATCCGGCTTGTCCAGCATGATCTGCCGGTCGAAACGACCAGGGCGCATTAATGCGGAATCAAGCACATCGGGACGGTTGGTCGCCGCCATGAGAATGACACCTGAATCCGTGTTGAACCCATCCATCTCAACAAGCAGTTGGTTCAATGTGTTTTCGCGCTCATCATTCGCCCCCATCATCGCACCTCGACCGCGCGAACGACCGATGGCGTCTATCTCGTCGATGAAGATGATGCACGGAGCTTTTTCTTTAGCTTGGCGAAAGAGATCGCGGACTCGCGCAGCCCCGACACCCACAAACATTTCCACAAAATCAGAACCCGAAAGTGAGAAAAACGGGACGTCCGCCTCCCCTGCAACCGCCTTGGCCAGAAGCGTCTTACCGGTCCCCGGCGGACCGACGAGTAAAACACCCTTTGGCAGTTTCCCCCCGAGACGTGTGAATTTCTCCGGGGTCTTCAAGAAATCGACGATCTCGACAACTTCTGCTTTCGCTTCCTCAAGACCGGCAACATCATCAAAATTGAGTTTCATGTCACTCGTCGTGTCAAAAAGAACCGCTTTGTTCTTCCCTATATTCAATACCTGAGAACCAGGGCTCATTCTTCGCATCAGAAATATCCACATCGCAAGAATGAACGCCAGCGGAATGAGCCACACAAGAATACCACCCAGCCAGTCTTCCCTTCTTTCCGCCTTGAAAACGATTTCCACCTTACTCGCCAATCGAGCCGCTGTGTTATAGTCGAACAGGTATTGAACCAGATCATGGTCGGCCGGCATTTCGGACGTAAAACGGCCCGCAGCGTCTGGATCCGGACCGGTTAAAAAGTTTTCAGGAGGCGGTTTCACCTCCACACGGCCCTCACGAATAGCCTCATCCGTGTATTTTCCGTCAACCAGTTGATCATTGACGATCGATACTTCCGCTACATATCCTTCAGCAACATTATCCAGGAAAACAGAATATTCGACTTCGTTCGGTTCTATCCCGTTTACAAAGAACAAGAGATGAATCATCAGTGCCACGAAAACGGCCAGATAGATCCACACTATGAATCTGGGTTTACGGTCAGAAAGCTTGAGGCTTCTCTTGGGTCCGCTCTTTTTATCGAGCGAATTTTTTTCCTGGTCTTTATCGGACATTCGTTATATCGAATCGCGAAAAAGAGAGCTTCGCGTCAGTTATAATATTTTTCAATCGGAACGAACTGTTTCTCCCGACGATCGATTCAGCCCTGAAGTTGCATCCAAGGATATTTAAACACCGTTTCGTCACAGAAATTGGAGCCGAATCGGTACAACAGCAACTCGGCAAGGTTCCATTGTCACTCGCCTGGTTATTCGGATATTCAGTAGGACGAAAACGATCCTCACGATTGTCACGCGGAGAATATGCCGGGAGTGCGATTCCCTATTCTTTCAGGGGCAGCAGAAGCATATATGAATAATTGTCGGGTAATACTGGCTGCCGATTTTCTATGGCTGAATCGGAGGCGGATTTCGTCTCGAAAATTCCCCATGATAATCGATATGGACCACCCGGATCACTGACGTCAGCCAATATCAATACTTCCACACCGGTTGCGCTCAACGAATCGGCCCACTCCCGGCGGGCTGCTTCAGCGTCTTCGAAAGTAGCCGCCCACTGTAAAACGATCGTCCATCCAGATGCCCGCATATCCGGCTTACCATTACTCATCAGGGGTTTAACACTATCGAGCTCCAAAAATTCCTCGTCGCCGAGATCCTCATCCACCACCTCGAACGACGGGAACCGATCGGGCTCTATACCGCCATCCTGAACAATAACCGCATTCCCGGGACTCCGCGCTGCAGGTATTGCCGCTACTACAGGTGCTTCTCTGACACCCGTATTCGAACGGTCCTTCAGCGGCGCGTCGGCTGCCTTGGAATCTTTTACCGCCTCTTCGAATACCGCAGAAACGTTGTTGCCGATTATGCTGCTGTCGGTCGGAGATGTAAACGACACCATAGAATCTGCCAGTACAAGCGAGTCTTGTGCTGCAAGACGATCAGTGTTGACTGATACACGAAGCGATGCTGCTTCCATCGCCGAAAGAACCGAATCCTGAACCGTTGGTCTGTCTGCGTTCTCCTTCGCGGAGCGCAAATCTGAAACTGCCATGAGTATCGAGCGAGCATGGGTCGCATAATCGGTGCCCGCATTTTCCGATACGACGGTCTGGTACAGATCCTCCACAAAAATCGGGTCTCGTGCGAGTGCGCCGCTCGGTTCCGGGCTCTGCACGAATGCAATCGAAAGAGAATCCGGCCTCTCCGGTAAGACACGCACTGAAGCGGAATCTGCCAAAACAGATCCAAGCTCCAAATCGATGCTTCCTGACCGTGTTGAATCGGTAGACGATACCGACACGAGTGAATCTTGCAATGCCAACAGAGTCAGGGAATCCTTTGTGTTTGGCTGCAAAGCACCAGTTTCCGAGAGAGTAGACGCTACTGTCTCCGGATGAATTTTATCAGGCCATATTTCACGCAGAATACTGTCGGGCAAACTGGTAGTGATCGCCTCAAGAATTAAAACGGAATCTGCACCGGCTGATTCGAGATGAATCGTGCCGACAGCCAGCAGAGCCATAGCTCGAGCATCTGTTTCAGGGTATGAAGCAGCCAGAAACAACATGTCGTCTATGATATTCGACGACGTTCCGGTCTCCCATCTTAGAAAGATATCCTTGTATTTAGATTCTGCAATTACTGTCAGATCAACCTCCTGTTTAAGTTGAACTAACCCACGCTGCGAGCGAATGCGAACCGCAAAATCGGATTCCGGATAATCGCTTAATATCTCATCGTACAAACGATTCGCAGACAAAGTATCGCCAAGGGCCCGCTGCACCTCAGCCAGCGCATAAAACGCTCTCAGAGCCACCGGAGCTTCTCCACTTTCTTCTATTACCTGGCGGTAAAGTACAGCCGCAGAATCCGGCATCTCCATCGCCAAAAAAAGAGAATTTCCGAGGTCGTAGCGGATAATCGCGCGATCTGATTGCATCTGTGCCTGGCTCAATGAATCTCTCGGAACCGCCGAAGTATCCATTTCCGGGAGTGCGTTATTCACCTCGCCGTCCAATACGACATCCATCAGAGTGTCTTCGAAGATCTCTTTTTCGGATCGAACAATGACCGTCGATATACGTCGCCAGTTCGAAACAAGCGGCCGGTCACCCCAGCGTATTTCAAAATTGGCAATTCCCTCTTCCACCTGGGCGGGATCCCGGTGATACAAAAATCCGGCACGCTCCCGTGCTGTTGTTGACTGATTGGCGATCACTTTTCCTCGAGGTAACCTTCGATCTGCGTACAGATCGGACGTTTCACTGGACTGCCTGAACTGCTGCTCAAGCTGCCTCCGTTCTTGTCGACGTCGCTGTTCTACCCGCTTTTCCCTGAGCACCACTCTATACTCCATAATCTGAGCATCAAAAGTCTCCTGATCCAATCCTCCGAGCCATAACAGGGAGTCCAGACGTTCCGCTTTCGCATAGACCCGGGCATATTCACCGTAGCTGTTCCGCAGGTCCTGCACGTCCATAATCGCCTCAGGCGCATACTGAGTTGCACCGGCATTGCGTCCGATATTAATAACCCCTTTCACAACAATGGAAGTGGCCGCTGAGTCAAAATGAGCAGCTGCCCGGACAAAATCTTTTTTGTATTCCCTGTAATAATTGGCAATTGCATAGTGGACTCTTCCGAGCAGATCAGGGGACAAAGGAATATCCATTTCACCGTACAGAAGATCGTCAAATACCATGTAGGCTTGATCTGTCAAGCCTCCGTTTTCCAGTGCACGCCCTCGGACGAGCTTTATCTGAGCTGCATAAGTGATGTTTTTGTCGTCTCGTTCCAATTTGGTAATGGCCTTTATACCCTTTTCAAAATCAACGTTGAACGCATTGACCCTGCCCGCACTCAGCTTGGCCGCAAAAGACAACTCATATAACGGATTCTTTTTCCCTACCCCTGAATAAGCCTGAAATGCGTCTTCCCAGAGTCCCAGTTGTTCATAAACCTGTCCGAGCAGAAACTGAGCACGCGCACTCGTTTCTTTGTCCCTGCTGTCTTTCAGGCCGCTCACGAGCGCCGAGACAGCCTCTTCCCAGAGTGACTGGCGTACAAACAACTCTCCGAGGGCCAGATTGTACATGGCCAGCCACTCTTTCGGTACGTTTTCCCTTTTAATACTCTTGCCGAGTACGGTACGGGCTTCCTCATAAGAGCGACTCGTGACTAGTGTTCTGGCAAGCCAGAATCGAGCTTCATTCTCGAGATCGGTACTTCGGTCAATCACCTCCCTGAATTTCTCAAGAGCTCCGACAACATTTTCCTGATAAAAGTAGGATTTTCCGATCAGCAGCAGCGCATCATCAACCCATTTAGTATCGCTATGATTTCGAAGAACGTCTGCACTTTTCACCACGGCGCTCTCGAAATCGCGACTGCCGATGCTTCCACTGGGGCGGACAAACAGTGGAACATAAAGGTCAAGATTGATGGGTTCGTCCTTTTTTTCGATTGTTTTGTATCCGTCGTCGAAGGCCCGCCTGGCATTGTAAAACGTATTGTAATACGCACGGAAATCATTCGTCGTACCGCAGCCCGAAACAAGAGCAGCGACGAAGATTGGCAAAACTACGCGGCGTAACATGAAATTCATGGATTGAACGTACCCCGTCGACACCGGCACACTTCCAAGTCCGGATCCGAACAGGCCATCAGTTTTCGATTAACAATTAATCCTGTAACCGATTTTAATACGATTTCTCTAAATTTTGCTGACATGGACGGTATTGGAGCGTCCCTTTGCCGGGAGCGGCATACCAGCGGTTACAACAATGAGATCGCCCCGTGCAGCAAGATCATGCTCTACCAGTTTTGCTAAAAGACGTGAAATCCCATCATCGGTATCGCTCTGGAAAGGAATGTAAAATCCTTTTGTTCCCCAGGTCAGAGTTACCTGCCCGACCACACGTTGGTCATCAGTAAATGCGTAGACCGGCACCGACGGGCGGTGGCTGGCGATCGAACGAGCTGTATTTCCGGATGCGGTCATACATGCGATTGCAACCGCACCGACTTTCTCTGCCAGTTCCGTTGCGCTGGCTGCAATAGCATCCGAGACGTTGGCAGACTTCTTTTTCCCCGGTGTGTAGAGTGTCTCGCAATATTTTTCTATCTCCTCGATTACACCAGCCATCACTTCCACGGATCGAATCGGGTAGCTCCCGGCTGCCGTTTCTCCAGAAAGCATTACCGCATCCGTTCCGTCGATGACCGCGTTAGCCACATCGCTGACTTCAGCACGAGTGGGGCGCGGGTTCCCCATCATGCTTTCGAGCATCTGCGTTGCCGTGATGACAGGTTTTGCAGCCTGAATGCACTTCCGAATAAGTGTTTTCTGGGTACCCGGCACTTGCGAAAGTCGCATCTCAATGCCAAGATCGCCGCGTGCAACCATGATTCCGTCCGACTGGGTCAGAATCTTGTCGAAATTCGCGACAGCTTCCGGTTTTTCTATCTTTGCGATAATGGACGGTCGTTCACGGGGCCCGCCCAATCGTTGAACCAGATCGGTTACATCGCTCGGGTCGCGAACGAAAGAAAGGGCTACGATATCCACCTGGTGTTCCAGTCCGAAATCAATATCCCGTAAATCTTTTTCCGTCAGTGAGGGTATCGTGGTTCTGATATTCGGAAGGTTCACCCCTTTGCGAGATGTGACGATACCGCCAATAAGCACCTCGGCCACAACCACATCTCCTCGCAATTCGGATACGACCAATTCAAGATTGCCATCGTCGATCAACACTTTTTTGCCAATCGATACATCTTCACTCAAAGACGCATAATCGATATAGAGACGCTCGGACGTACTTTTCTCGATCGGGTGGCCTGTCAGCTCAACGAAATCTCCTTTCTCGAGATAAACAGGTCCGTCCGGGATTTCGCCGATTCTGATTTTCGGACCCTGCAGATCCATCAGAACAGATACATTGAGACCCAGGACATCGGCCTGCTCCCGAACAATTGAGATCAACCGATGGTGGTCATCCTGCGTCCCGTGTGACATATTGAGGCGCGCAACATCCATCCCCGCTTCGATCAGGGCACGAATCGTCTTCTTGTCTGAAGAGGAAGGGCCCAGCGTACAAACGATTTTTGTTCGCCTCGATCCTCTCATCTGATGTCGTAGCGCACAAAAGCAAAAAACGCTCCGACGAATGTCGCCAGGGTGAAGAAAGACAGCAGCCCGAAATCAATAATCGAAGCTTGAAGCACGGCGGAGAGTGATTCTTCCGGTTCGACGAATCGAGGTCGATCGCTGGCATCAATCGCTTCCGTACCACCCCCTCACATGAACATCATCATGCGACCTCCTCCTTTTGATTCGGCTTTTCGACGAATTTCGGCGCGTTCCTCCCGCTGACTTTTAGAGAGGTAAGCATTAAAATTGTCACGGAATGCGAACATCTGATCTTCGTATCGAGTTTTTATCGAGGTATTGGTGCCTCCGAGATTCATAGCGCTGAGCTGATAAGCCGCAGCCGGAGAAAACCTTGAGAGAGTGAAAGCGAGGCGTTCCTGACTGAGTTTTGCATTTCGCAAGGCTTCGTTTGTCTGCCGATTGTACTCTGCAACACGAACATCCATCTCGGTTCGATAATCGTTGTCCTCCCCCTCCCACTCCTTACGATTCTGATTGTAAAATGCCCTACGCTCGGCCCGGCTCAGGTTTTGCATGCCAGAGAAGCGTTCTCTCCATCGCAGAGATCGCTCCTTGTTCAAGCTCTGTCGCTGATCTGTTCGATAGCGATCCTTTTGCGCCTCGATATCAGCGACACTCGGAACATCAACCAGCTGGCCTGCAGCCATGGAGGCTCCGCGAGGTATAATCAGCACAAGATTGATCCAAAATACCAGCAGAATCAGAAACGACACCGACGACCGTCTGGTCATCGATGAAACAAACAGTCCGAGCGATATAAAAAACGTGAAATACAGCAGCGAGACCCCGAACAATGCACCCAGTTTCATCCATTCCGTACCCGTGATCGGCACACGGAACAGAACGACCAGCAACAAACCGATTAAAACGGGAATGCTGAGAGGAATTACCAGGCCAAGCCACGATCCGATAAACTTTGCAAAAAGGTATTTTCCACGTGGGACGGCGTTGGATAACGCGAGTTTCAGCGTGCCCGATTCCCGTTCCCCGTTAATTGCATCGTAGGTAAAAAGAATGGCAAACAACGAGAGAACGACCTGGACAATGAATGTAAAGTCTATGAATCGGAATACTGCGAACAGCGGATCGCTTGAATAAGCGCTCTGTTCAAGTTTCACATCACGGTCGGCAGAGATACGAGAAAGGCTTCCCACATCATTGTTCACACCCGATACAAAAATCTGCATCACACTTGGTTTTCGGTACACTTTATTTTCAACCTGGTAGAACGATGTCACCTCCGTAAAGTGCTGATCGACAAGTTCTGTTGCCGTCTCGTATTTGGCAACAGCGGTTTCGTATTCTTGAATCCCGATAAAAATACTCAACAGGATAAGCAAGGTCGAGACCGCGAACGTTGCCACAAACTTTGGACTCTGAAGAATCGACTTCAGTTCTTTTTCAACCAGTACTCCCAGCATGACACTTCCAGTTTAGAAGGAAATAAAACGAAGACCGAATCAGCGCACATCGTAGCGCAAAAAAGCAACAAATGCGCCGAAAAAAAAGATGATATTAAAAAGAACCAGCAACCCCAGATCCGGCAACGCGGCCGAGATCGTTTCGGATGTTGCAGGAGCATTATAATCAAAAACTGGTAACTCGGCAGGTGCAATGGGTTCGGGCTCTTCTTCATCCGCTCCCATTCTGTGAGAGATTACGACCCGATTATCACCCGCATTTTTGCTCTTCATAAATCGTGAGTACTGAACCTGGTATGCCTTCGCGGCTTCCAGATACGTCGCCCGCAGTCCCAGAGAAGTGGAAGCCAGGTCGGCAGCAGCCAGCGAAAATGACGCAGCAGGAGAAATACGGGCTATGGATAAAGCAAGTCTCTGCTGTACGCCAGACTTGTTCTCTCTCTGCTCGTTCAACTGCTCGGTCAACAGGTTCATTTTCTCGTCGTAGATATCGTCCTGCCCTTTGTTGAATTCGTTCATCTTCTCGCCGAACGCCCTGTGATCATCCCCGATCGGGTTATCCTGCGCCCAGGAACGGAAGGCAGACATTCTTTCAGAAAACAACTGGCGTGAATATCTGCTTTTTTCGAAATCCACCCGATCGATACTGGGGACATCAACCGTCCGAGCTGCGATCAGAACGGAAACACGCGGAACAATCAAGACAGCAAATATCCAGACGACGAGCAACATCAGGAACGATGATGATGAACGCTCAGTCATAGCCGAAACAAATACGGAAAGTGTCAGAAAAACACCAAAATACAGGATTCCAGCAAGAATTATCATCCCCAGACGCATCCACTCACCTGATCCCATCGGAACTCCCAGAATCGGAAGAAGAAGACAACCGATAAGGATCGGTACGAGAAGTGGAACCACCAGTGCCAGAAAAGACCCGACTAATTTGCCAAGGATGTACTGATCCCTGGGAATCGAATTGGCAAACGAGAGACGAAGCGTGCCACGCTCTTTTTCCCCATTGATGGCATCATACCCGAAAAGAATAGCGAAGAGGGAAAGGACTATTGTAAAAACAAACTCCAAGTCGAGAAATCTGAAAACTGCAAAAATAGGATCCTCGTTGAATCGACTCCCCTGATCACGAAGTTCACCACGCATCTCCACTTCGATCGTGCGACCAATATCGTTGGACACGCCCGATACCAGAGAGGCAAGTGGCTGTGGCTTCAAAAAAATGCGGTGGTCGATCTGATTCCAATCCGTGAGTCCCTCCATCTGTCTGAGGTTTTCCTGGACGGACGCCTCATAATCGGCCCGGCTGACCTGATAATTTCGGGCACCGACATAAAACGCCAGCAAAATCAGAATCGCACAAACCCCGAACGTAATTGCAAATTTCGTCGTACCAATAATTTCTCTGAGTTCCTTTTCTAATATCAGTTTAAACATAACCCCGCCTCCAGACGCTGGATTTTAGTTCTTCAGATTAAGGCCTTAAGTGGCGTCTTCCATATATCCTGCCATGTACGAGATATACAGCTGTTCAAGATTTTCTCCTTCGAGCTCACGACGCGATTTCTGCATCACCAGGTTCCCCTGGTCCATGATTCCTACGATATCTGCAATGTCCTTTGCCCTGAAGATGTCGTGGGTAGACATTAATATAGCCTTTCCTTCAGAACGCAAATCGTCAAGTAAACCGGTAAATTCGCGACCTGATTTGGGGTCGAGCCCGGAAGTCGGTTCGTCCAGCAGAATTGCAGGGGCATCTTTCAGAATAGCAATGGCTATACCACATTTCTGTCGCATCCCCTTGGAATAGCCTCTGAGTCTACGCGAATGAGCCACCTCTTCAAGACCGACGCGAAGTAACACGTCACGGTAATCATCGCGCGAATAATCCTTCTTTCCTCCGAGTTTTGCAAAAAAATCCAAATTCTGAATCGCAGTAAAATTAGGATATAACATCACGTTCTCTGAAACATAGGCCAACTTCGCCTTGGCTTTAAGCGGCTCTTTATGAGTCACAATTCCATCTACCCTTGTTTCGCCTTCAGTCGGTTCAATGAAGTTGAGGAAAATGTTTATCGCCGTCGTCTTCCCCGCACCATTCCCGCCCAGCATGACATATATACATCCCGGATGAACCTCAAATGAAACGGCGTTCAGAGCAAGTGTGCCATCCTCGTATCGTTTGGTAAGATTATCAGCCACGAGCATTGGCTCGGTCTTGCTCTCAGCCTTTGCCTCGGGTTCGGTTTGAACCTGAGCATCAGCGGGAGTATGTCCTTCCTCGATCATAATCCGATTTCTGTGTTTTTATTGAAACTATGTCTACGAGCGAAACTGGTTTTTCAGGAAAAATCAAAAGTCCGCAGGCATCAGACCTGCCCTATCGTCTTGACAGCCGAATGCCAAAGACAACGATTCCCACCACGAGTCCAACAATAGACAATATGATGATGAGAGTCAGGACTACATTCGCTTCCTGCTCGATCTGGATGGTAATCGTTTTATCTTCACCCCGGATCGGCAGATCATCAGAAAGCGAGGATGTTCGGACTCGAACTTCGTATCGGCCCGGACTCACATCCAGTGGCGGCGTGATATAAAGATTGACACGGCTTTCTTCATTGATTTCAAGACTCGTGACCACCGCAGGCTCGATACGCTCTTCCCAGTTGAGCGGCGGATCCATTTCAACACGCACATTATCAAGCCTTCGCGTGCCTTCGTTCACCACATCGATCGAGACGACAACGGTTTCGTTCGCCTTGGTGGTATGGAACAACTGCGGGGCCCGAACCAGTATTTCTCCAATTCCTCTCGGTACGAGTTCGAGGGCCACATATCCGATATTAAGGTCGTTCAGCTCGGCCATGGTAAGCGTTCGATTCGAAAGATCACCAATTTCCTCAATCCGTTCTCTCGGAATTGCAACTGCGTAAAACAGAATCGCAACATCCATCACAACATTTTCAGTAGGACGATCCGGAAGAAATACGTTCAGTCCAATTTCTCTTGTATTTACGCCTTCCGTGAACTGGAACTGACTCAGCCTGTTACCGGTCACAGAATCCGTAAATCGATAATTCAATTCCTTCGGAAAATTAACGATTGCCAGTTTGAACGTATTGGATTCCCCACTGAAAAGTTCAAGCGACATCGGATATTCGGTCGTACCGCCCAGTTCAACTTCCTGCGAAAACTGCTCGGTTCTCATAAGTGCCTTATTGACGCTGGCATCCTTCTGTAAAAAGACTTTCAACAGTCGAGAGGATCCGCTTCCATAAATGATGCTGACAGTGACTGCATCCGCGTCCTGAAGCAGAATGAATTCGAGTGTGATGGGATTCCCATAGTGCAATTCTTCTATCTTTGCTTCATAAGGAAGACTTACAATGGCCTGTTCATCGTTCAGCAATGAGACATATACATCGTGGATGATGTCGGGCCGGAGACTCCGAAACAACTCATCTTCAAATTCTACGAACTGTTTGAATTCTGAAGAAGAAGACGCCGCATTCGAGACGGTTATACGTACCCGTTTACGAGTGCCTTCGGCCTGATACTTCGTCGCGTTGAGAACGGATACGTATTGGGCCTCAAAGAGAACGGTCAGCAACGACTGTTGATAATTAACCTCCGCGTCCGAAAAACTGGTTTCGGCACGATTCAAATCAGTCTTCGAAATCAATCCTTTTGCATACAGGTCACGCTGGCGTTCGACCTCTTCTCTGGCAGATTCATACGCCGTCTTCGAGCGTTTAAGACCCATGAGCGGATACGTGTTATCTCGCTCGTTGAAAAACGATCCGGACTGCGCGAATGCGCCGGCCGGGAGGCAGAGTACTATGACCAGGACAGCAGACAACAAGAAGGCCGTCCTGGAAAATAACTTGTTCATGTTGTTCCGCATAAGTGTCGCTATGAAATACACCTGACGTACGTCGTACTTAAGGAATACCACATACGATAACAAAAAAGGCCAGTGCTGACGCAGGTGATGACCATGCGATGGCTCGCCTGAGTCCCCGCTTTTCAACTCTTTGACGCTTGTAATTCTGATCGATTCCAGTAAGGCCCGTTGTCGCCAATGGAAGAAAACTAACCGCAATTATTTCACCTGCTTTCTCCATCACAAGTTAACGGGAAACCCGCACGACAAGCAAAGCCACGTTACTCAGGTACGAATCGTGGCAGAATGCAGATACCATCATGTATCATATCAAAAAAAGCAGCATGGCGAGCAAGCTGAAAACGATCGGAAGCAGAAACGGAAAGTCGAAGCTTCCGAACGTGGAGAAAGTTGAAAATACCTGCGCTTCGATAGTACCCGATCCTATCGCCGTGGCCTCGCTCGTAAAAAAATAATCAACCGGCATGCAGGGTCCTATACCTCTGGCCAGTGCCGGCAACAGCAAGGGAGACCTGCAGGCCCTTGAATTCGATGGTTGAGGGTCCTGCCTTGTGTATTCAGAATACTGACTGTCAAAAGCCTCCTTCCGGGCCTCGTAATACTCATCGTTGATTATTGCACCGAGAGGCATCAGAATCACCGCAAAGAGTGCAAGCGCCATAAAGCGCCAGTTCAATAGGCCGTCGCGAATTTCTTTTCTGATGAAATGAGAGAGCATTGGTCGGGATTCATTGTTGCAAGCGAGCATTCGTCGTGACTTCGGAGAAATGTACTGCATCCGTCGAGGAAACGTACAGGGACAAATGTTATTGCCCTTTCGCAGAACCTCCTTGCGGCCTTCGCATGACCTCGTGGAATTCCTTTACTGATTCGTGTTATAATCATTTGCCAAAATGGCAGCCAGCAAGTCCAGATCTCTCAGAACAGCTTCCGCTGAATCCTCCTCGATCCGACCTGCCCTGTAATCACTCCAGATTACTGCGTACGAAGTAGCAGAAGGATTTGAAACCGGATGAACCAGATACAATATCTCCAGACGGACGACGTAAACAGAATTCTCTGACCGAATATCAATAAATAATACCGGGGCGCTTTCGATCATCAGCCATTCCATCTCGTTCAGAACACGCATCCCGCCCATGCTTATTCTTGAAGTTACACGGGCAAACACCTGTTCCTTGTCCAGGCCATGAGAGAGCAATTCTTCTTACACGTCGCCACCCATGATATACAGGCCGCCCAATTCCTTGAGCGCACCAGCCTCGTCGAGCAGACTCTGGCCATTCACCTGAGTGAATCCGATAACCATCCAGAACACCGCCAGAGCCCTGGCCCGGAACAGTCGCCCTGGTACCCGAAAAATGCATTTCCGGGTTCTTATTTTACTGTTCATCATCGATCAGTGATCAGAGACATTTCGCCTCGATAAGACAACCATTCAGTGCGTTCAGCGCATCTCTTTTTCCTAGCTCCGTAGGCTGCATTCAACACATAAGGAAGGCATATCGTGGCTGACTTCAGTTACATATACACATAGTAATAAAAACCTTCGTACTCAGCGGAAGGAGCGATCGTTTCTCACGTGTTAAAATCTTTCTTGGGAGGGTCAGAGAATGAACACAACAACAACAACAATAACTGCATTTCGTCTTGTACTGAGCTTGTTTCTGGTTGCGCTGCTTGTCATACCTGCTACAGGTCAGGATACTGAGTTTCAGCAATATTCCGCAGTCCGCTTTACGTCCGCACCTGGCTACAGTAATTCTGTGCATACAGCGGGTACCCTCGAATCGATTATCATGGAGATCAAATTGCTGGAAAATATTCCGGTACAGACTCCGAACCTTTCGAGGGTCCAGTGGAATGATTTTGCCGATCGTCTCGAAGAAGCACTGGATACGGACCACAGGGGGTTGAATCATGCGGCTTTAAGGCTGGTTATCGCTTATGGCGACCATTTTAAACTCGACGAGGATGCCGTGTTTGATGTCATGCGAATCTATCGAAACGACTATTCTGAACGGGCTCGTCGAATGGCGGTTGTCGCGCTGGCGGAAATGAATTCCAACTGGGCGATCAGATTCCTCGAACGGTCGTCTCGTTTTGAAAAGTCCAAGACGGTCAAGCAGACCATTCTCGCGGTGCTCGCTGCACAGAAGCGAGATGCACGAGTGCTCTGAAAACTGTTTTAAAAAACCCGGGATCTACTCATTCTGTCCGAATCAAAACTGAAAGCCCGCTCTCTTCGTTGAGAGTCGGGTTTTCGAGTATCCGGGCCAGTTACTGCGAAACCGCACGGAACATCTGAATATACCTCCGATTCCCCGGATCGAGGGAGATCAGTCTCTCAATCAACGTCTTTGCTTGCCCTTCTCTGCCTGTATTTGCGTACACGGATGCCAGGTTAGCGAGTGCGACTTCAGCATCCGGGTAAAGCGAGATGGCGTGCAGAAAATCAAGTTCTGCCCGATCGAAATCCCCGGCCACCATGTGAGCATAACCTCTGTTCGTGACGGCGTCTTCGAGGTTAGGGTTAACGGCGTCGATCTCTTCATACAACTCCAGGGCCCGTGCCGGGCGACCGGACTCTGTGTATGTAGATGCCAGTCGTTCCTTGAATCGCAGGTGGCCCGGTGACATATCGACCGCTGTTTCCAGATAATCTATTGCTATGCCGAAGTCATTCGATGCTGCGTACGCTTCTCCAATCCTGAAAAAGGACCATGCTGAAGAAAATACATCCCGATTACTGGACCTTACGAAACTTCGTATTTTCTGATACTCGAGGCGCAAATACCAGAGGCGAATAAACGACTCGGAAAGGTCTGCTTCTGGCTCCGTCGTTCGTGCTCGACGAAGGTATACCTCGGCCGAATCGAGCATTCCAGGTCTGTCCGTAATGAGTTCATAATAACTCAGGAATCCTTCCGCGATGTTGCTGTCCGTCGGACGTTTGTCAATGAGGCTCGCCAGCCGGATAAACTTGCGGCGGGACTCCACTTCATCTTCGGACAATTCTCCCGGAGAACGTACAACACGGATAAAATGGTCTGTAATTCGCACGTTTGGAATATCGAGTGTTTCAGACAGCGGCATATGGCAGGACGAACAAGATGCGTTATTTATCCCGGCGGCGACCGATGGCTCTGAGCACGAGGGAGTTGAGTCGGTCAGATGGCAAGATTGACACGTTTCACTGTTGGTTTTCTCCCTCGCCAATTCGATCGACAGATGCGGATCGTGACAGGTCGAGCACGTCATGGGCTCGAAGTTTGAATCTTGAGCCCAACTTGCCTGAAAACACTCACTCATGGCAAGACGATCCGGGTGTGATGCCATCATAAACACTTCTACACTGTCTGCCTGACGTGGAAAGAATACGTTCACGGTCTCGGACAACACCTGTCCCGGCCGAAACGAGTCAACAGCCCGACCCTCCACAAAAACCTCGGCAGCCTGCATATGACAGCGCTTGCATACGTCAAGTTGTCTTTGGGGCGAAAGTTTTCGGGGATTAACAATGCTGTAGTCAAGTTCACTTGACACATCCACCACTATTCCCGCACGTTTCTCCTCCACGTGAATGGAACCCGGACCATGGCATTTTTCACACCCGATACCACTTGGAACAGAGATGAACCGATTCTCCGAGCCCGTGTCGAATTCCGAATAGCCGTTGTGACAGGTCATACACTGCTGCGTAATCGGGCGAGAAAAACGGCTGTTTCCACGGGAAAAACCCGGTGGCATTCCCCATTTCCCGTCTTGCGCGTACCAGGTCAACGGAATCTGATAGAGATATCCATTCGATTCGAAGATATGCGAATTCGTGTGTTGACCTGATCCTACGATATAATCTATCTGTTCCACTCGATTGTGCACCGTATCGGCACCAGCCAATCGATATTCTCTGACAAAAAGATCCTCCCCTTTATGGAATGGGAGATAATAGAGATCCTCCGATTCAGAATAAATTGGCTCAGGGTCATCAAAATCAGCCACCGAAAGGGAAAGTGAAGCCTTTTTCCAGCTCCTGCCCATTTGAGACTGCACAAACGATTTGTACCGCACCGGGTGACACGTCTGGCATGTTTCGCGGCCGACATACTGAGCATCTTGAGCCCAGTTTCGGTATACAGAATCGGAGTCGGGTACGTGTTCGGCGGAGCCGTCGGTGCCACATCCGGCTATCAATAATATCGCCGAAACAGCAACAGTCAGATTCGCCGCGATGCCTGAATTACGGATGGTATGCGGGCCGGTAAAAATCAATGGAAACATAAGTCTGAAACGGAGCGCCGGATCATACTGCGAAAAACCATGATCTTCCAGCGGTCTGAACCAAGCAGCGCTTGAAAACGTCCCGAAACCACTCAGCAGAAGAAACAATCGCGGATCGCATTATTGAATTTGGATGCCTCGGTAAAATCTGATCCTCCACCGGGGAACCAGCGCCAGTTACTGCGGACCCCTTACGTATCGATATCCTTTTTCTTCAGAAAGAAAACTCCCTCTCTGCCTGAGGTAACCACGATCACTCCACTCTTGAAAAACGGATAATTACTCCACGCTCCCAGAACGCCGGAACTGTTGTTTTCTCCATATGGAACCGTGTCGAAATAGCCCACTTCTACTGGTTTCTCGGGATTGCTGATATCCAGGATTCGGAGCCCCGCCTGATAATTCGTCTGATACATCAGATTACCCTTGATATACAGGTTGTGGTCTATGGCGTTGTCTTCCGCGTAGTACTCACCCACAATTACCGGTTCGTCCAGATCCTTAACGTCAAAAATGAGTGTCCGGGTCCTGTCCACCAGCCCCGATGTTTCATCTCCTTCGTCGTTGAGATAAAAGTACTCATGATCTTCGGTCAGCCATCCCTGATGGGTATATGCCACATTTGGATATTCTCCCAGTGATATGGCAACAGGATTCTTCTTGTCCGTTACATCGGCAATCGAAACCGCTGTTCCGTTGGAACTGAGGCAAATTTCTCTTCCCTGATAATCCGGGTCCGGACCGTGATAGTTCACGCACTGCGCGTCGTGTGTACTTCCCGTTCCCCGGCGTCCCGTTCGCGTATCAGCGAAACAACCGGCAAACTGCGGATTCAGCGGATCAGCCATATCAATCATGTGCAACGCCCCACCGCATGACTCACCACCTGAGTCACTTCCAACGGCAAAGGCAAATCCGGCCTCTTCATTGACGATCAAATTATGTGAGCTGTAAATCCCTTTATACAAAGCGTCATATTCGAACGTTGCGGGGATGTCCGTCAGATCCCTGAGTTTGTGCAGATCAAACACCTGCATATGGTGAGCACCCGCACCATCGGCTACAACCAGTGCATAATGCTGATATACTTTCACATCGCGATGTAATGCCTGATTGGCCGTGGACGTAAGAGGCAAATTACCCAGATAAACGGGATTGTAAGGATCCGTCAGGTCTACGAAAGAAGTTCCGTCGGTACGCCCAATGATCGCGTACTCCCGGCCAGTGTCGGGGTCTTCCCACCCCCAGACATCGTTGACCTGAATTCCACGTCGTGCGCCGATATCGGTATTGGTAAGAAACGAAGCCAGATTGACGTCACTGCACTGAAACTCTCCTGCGACGTTTTCATCGCATTCGACCATTCCACCCGTTACAGATTCAAAAAATCCGGAGTCGTTTATGATAACCTCCTGTTCTTTCCAACCACCCTCGTTCGCAGCATAAACAAACGCTGCCCCTTCGAAATTGTCGTATCCCACAGAACCGACAACTGCCAGGTCTTCACTCGCAGCGATCCGACCACCAAATCCGCTCCTGTATTGGACGGTCTCTGGCTGAAGCAGGCGAGTTCCGCTCATTCGACCCCTGTACGAATCTGCCTCGAACTGATAGACAGTTCCTTCGCGTTTTCCGTAACCCGGTGTGCCAACCCAGATTTGACCGTTCGTATAGGCTATAGAAGCCCCGAACTGCTCTCCTCCGCGTGCATCAAAAGGCCCGAGCCTGCGCTCATATTCCCACTGATGAGTATCCGTATCAAGATGATAGATCAAAACCACTCCCGTCCCGCTCTCTACTCCGGGCGAACCAACGAACAGTTCACCGTTCGCCACAAGAAGTGATGCTCCGAATTGATCACCAGACTTGACACCCGGGAAGGAAAGGGCCTCGCCGGCAACCCACTCCGCCGACCCGTCAAGCCGAAAAGTATACACGGCACCGGTCCTTCCCACACTCGATGGGGCCGACACAAAAGCGATATCACCATCGATAAGGAGCGCATTTCCAAATCCAGAACCCGGCGGAATGCCATCGATATAGAGTTCGCCTGTGGCGACCCAAACTCCGTCGGTTGCGCGCCGATACGAAAATACCCTGTCCGATCCCTCTCGCCCACCCGACTGGGCAATAAGTACGTGTTCACCACTTGCGTACACTGTAGATCCAAAACCAGTCTCTCCGCCCAATAGCTGCTGCTTCCCCTCCCACGACCCATCCTTCCCGATTCTGAATACATAAACCGCTCCCTTGATGGGTGCCCCGACGAAAAGTTCTGAACCGGAAACAGAAATAGCTCTCCCGAATCCGTCCGCCATTTCGGTGGCATCCATAGCGGTGAGTGTGGGCCCCTGTACTCTGTCTCCATCTTCATTCACGTGATAGGTATAGACCGAACCGGCCGAAATCCTGTTTCGCCCTTCCGATACAAAAACAGTGTTCTCGGAAACCGCAACCGCAGCGCCAAATTGCGGCGCGTACTGTCGTGCTACAACGAGCGATGAAGATAAAGTCAGAATTACGACTGGAAACACGATTAACCGTTTCATGGCGGATACCTGTAACTTGGATGGGGCAGTGGAACAAAAAACCAATGTATTGAAATGCATTCGCAAAAGAAAAACTGCGTTCCGGACAGGAACTGAGATGATTCAATGAACCATTAAGCGACCATTGAGACGTTGATAAACTGTACCAGGTCGAATGCAAAGAATATTACCCGTACACAATAAGGCCCCCGGCGCATTTGCCAGGGGCCTAATTTTTTACCGGGTTTTGAACGTCAGATTCAGAAATCGCTTGAACGACAGCGCCTTCTAAATATCAACGTCTTTTTTCTTGAGAATAAAGAGACCAGTGCTACCGCCTGTCACGATGAGCGTACCGCTCTGGAAGAAAGGATAATTACTCCAGGATCCTCCACCGCCACCCACAGGTGAGGTATCAAAGTAAGCCACTTCAACCGGATCCACAGGATTCGAGATATCGAGCACACGGAAGCCCGCACCGTAATTCGACTGGTACATCAAATTTCCTTTGATGTACAGATTGTGATCCGTTTCCGTCGTGGACGCTATGTGTTCCGCTACGAGTTCCGGCTCATCCAGATCAGTCAGGTCCCAGACCAGAGTCCGCGTTCCTTCAACCAGTCCTGACGGCTCGTCGCCCTCGTCGTTCATATAGAAATACGTATGATCGTCTGTGAGCCACCCCTGGTGGGCGTAGGCTACCTTGGGATAAGTCGCAATCGAAATCGATACAGGATTGTCTTTATCCGTAACGTCTGAGATTGAAAGTGCTGTTTCGTTTGAACCGAGACAGATTTCGTGTCCTGTATAGTCCGGATCCGGGCCGTGATACATCACGCACTGTGCGTCATGCGAATATCCGGTCCCCCGACGCCCCGAAGCGCCGTCTGCAAAACAACCGGCGAACACCGGATGCGCCGGATCCTGAATATTGATCATGTGAAGACCTCCGCCGCACGTTTCGCCTCCAGAGCTCGAACCGACGCTGTAGGCGAATCCGCTTTCTTCATTGATGACAATGTTATGGGCGCTGAATATCTCGCTGTAATGCGCGGTTTCTTCGAAAAGAACGGGTGGGGAATCAATATTTCTGAGCTGGGTCAGATCGAAAACCTGCATTCCATGCTCACCTGCTCCGTCGGAAACGATGAATGCATGGTTTTTGTAAACCTTCATGTCTCGCCATACGCTCGATCGAGCCGTCGACGGCATGGGAAGTTTGCCCAGGTATATCGGGCTGAATGGATCCGAAACGTCAACGAACGACGTCTGATTGGATAGTCCGACAATCGCATATTCCCGACCCGTCTCCGGATCTTCCCATCCCCAGATATCATTGGTGCGAACCCCTCGATCGGCACCAAGATCACCCATTGACAGAAAAGATGTCATATTGACATCTTTACATGGGAAAGCTCCAGCCATGTCATCTTTGCACTCAACCATTCCATCAGTTACTGATTCGTAGCCCTCCGGATCATGGAACTGAGGTCCACCTTGCACCCACTCACCATTCGTCAAGACCATCGGAAAAATTACTCCGGCCCGATTATCGTGTCCCGAGGCCGTTACCACGGCGATCTCGTCGTTCATCGCCAGTTTACTTCCAAATGAACTGCTCGCCTGGAGATATTTGCCTTCCTGGATCCAGGTGTTGGCGAGGCGCAGGTTTTCTTCGTCGCCCTCCTCACCAAACCTGTAGATCACTCCCTGGCGACCATTGGCGCCCGAAGCACCGATCCAGAGACTGTTGTCGGCCCATCCAATCGCCGAGCCGAATGATTCGTCACCCGTCGCAGAGAATGGAGATACTCGTTCGCTGAACGACCATTCCCCTTCGTCATCCAGTTTGAAAATGCTGACAATACCCGAACGACGATCATAACCAGGACTGCCCACGGCCAGATAGCCATCCATTATCAGCATCGAAGTACCAAATGCACTTCCTTCTCCAAGTATCTCGTTAACCACGGAGCCTGTTGGAATCCACTGCCCCTGATCGGTATCGAAATTGAATGTATAGACGGCTCCCGTTCGACTGTTGGCTCTTGGAGCTCCAACGGCCGCGTCAGTGCCGTCAATTACAAGGACGCTTCCATATCCACCTCCGGAAGCGACTTCCTCCGCAGTAAGCGTACCACTCAGAACCCAGGATCCGCTGTCGTTCTTGCGGTAGGCATATACCGTACCTACGGCTTCGCTCCTGCGCCCGGCCGGCGCTCCGACCAGGGCAAGATTGTCACTGATCGCCACGGCCGATCCGAAACCATTTTCATCGACTTCCGCATGACCCTCCTGGGTCCAGCTTCCGTCAGAGTTTTTGTGAAAGAAATAAACTGATCTTGCTTCGGGAGCTCCGACGATCATCAGAGAACCGGATACGGCGACGCTGCGCCCAAATCCGTCAGGACCTTCTGCACCCTCCGCCGTTATAGAACCGGTCTCAGACCACTTTCCATCATCCATCGTATACGTGTAAAGCACACCGGGTTCAATCTGGCTCGTTCGGCCGCCGGCAATAATCTGTTTGCCCGAAACGGCAACGGCCGATCCGAAAGACTGTGCCATGGCAGGGGCGGCAAAAAGCGCCAGCACCACTGCCGAGGAAAAAAACTTTCTCATTTCGTGAGTAAATTTAAATTTGGAGTGACGTTCAACCGAAAACCCGGTGGATGCGTCCTGATGAGAATGAGTGGGGTTTCGGGGGAAACGGGAATGCTTAAAGTTAGAAAATTAGTACCGATTTTGGTAATCAGCAGATACTGACTTATTTCACCTCTTTTAAACCTGTCGGGAACACGTGACAAACAGGACCGGAGTCTACACTCCGGTTTTCGGGATGACGGCAAATACTCACACATACTATTTCAGGGCATACGGACTCACGTTTGCCGCTCCGTTTGAATTGCAGGACCTGGTGCCGATTGATTCCGGCTGTAAACCGGATGTTACCATCTCCTATTCAGAAATCGGACCCAAACCCGACAAATATGCCAAGTTGGAAAAAGTCGCGTTGACAAGCGCCGCCGGACCGCGAATTTACTGGAAAGATATCGCGACATTTTTTATTCCGGACGGATGCCGGATTCAAATCGAGCGAGGTCCGAACTGGTCCGTAGAACTGGCACAAAACCCTCTCCTCGGAGTCGTTGCAGGAGCCTTGCTGCACCAGAGAGGAACATTCGCATTACATTCGAGCGCCGTCGCAATTGACCACGTTGCAGTCGCTTTTCTGGGTCATAAAAATTGCGGGAAGTCTACCCTCGCGGCTGTTTTGGTTGAGCGAGGTCATGATTTTATCTCGGACGATATTCTTGCGTTTGAACCCGGATCTCTCTCTGAGGGACACATCAAAGTGGTTTCCTCTTTTCCGCAATTCAAATTATCCTCCGAGTCCGTTTCGGCCTTGGGCAAGAACCATATGAATCTGGATTCGCCCGGATTGTTCGCCGATAAACTGGCTTATCGTTCCATCCACTCGTTCTCGACTGATCCCGTTCTGCTGGCTAAGATATATTCGCTCTCCTTCTGTGATGCGTTTTCGATCACGACGCTCAAAGCAAAACCTGCATTGGCTGAGTTGCTTCGCCATGCGTACGCCCCGAGAGTATTGGGCGATGCTGCCGACAGAAGGTTGCCGTTCAGAAGTGCCGGGCGGATACTGGCACATGTTCCGATCGCACACCTGCAGAGACCGAAGGGTCTGTCGGAACTGAATCGCCTCGCAGATCGCATTGAAATTGACGTGCGCCAAATCACAGGATCATGAGTGCAATTGTCGGATTTGTTCATCTCGACGGGCTCAGCGCGGAACCCGGGATGGTGTCGTCAATGCTCGACGCGCTTCCCCATAGAGGATCGGACGCTGTTCGACAGCGTGTTTCCGGTGCGGTTGGGTTCGGACTTTCTGCACCATGGCCTTTATCGATCCGGTCTCGGACCAGCTGCTACCCTCCATGGTTTTCGTTTACAATACCCCACTCGATTGCACTCGTACGGCCTCCAGCAATAATCTGGTCAGCCGAAACGGCAACGGCCGACCCAAACAATTATGCCATGGTGGGAGTTGTGAAAAGTACCAGTACTGCTGCAACATAAAAACACTTTCTCATGTCTTGACTAAATTGTTTCCTGAGGAGAATGTCAATCCGAACATCCGGGAAATCGTATAGTGGAACGAAGCTGGCTTCCCGAGAAATGCTAAAAATCATGGCTATCCAAACGCACTCGCCAATAAAAAAATCAACACTTCATCGCAATTCCAAAATATTCGTTCGTTTCGTGCACGAGTGGCTTGATGTATAATTTGGCACATCTAATCATATATTTACAATCTCCCAAATTTTATTGGCTGTATAGAAAATCATTATCGGCCTTTCTCTGCGCAAATTTTTGTCTAACAACTTGCTACACGCATGCGGATTTCGGGGATGATGTTCTTGCCTCCATCTTGTCAGACCCAACATGGTTCTAATATTTTTGCGCATGTTAGGCCGACGCCAAAAGAATTGAAGTACCACCGCCAGAGGCGGTGGATTCTTAAAAACTACGACCCTGAAAGGGTCCATTCTCACGTGAACAGATTGTAGTCTCTACGCTCTCGCTCACGCCTCTTCTCATTCTTCTCTTGATACTTCACGTAGCGACGGATCATGTCCTCATCAATACCCACTGTGTTTACAAAATAACCCCGAGACCAAAAGTGATTGCCCCAGTATGGGTTCTGTTTCATCTTCGGATAACTCTTGAATAACTGGTTCGCCAGCTTTCCCTTCAAAAATCCCATGAACGTAGAGACCGACAACTTCGGAGGGATCGAACAGACGAGATGGACATGATCCACCTGTACGCTCAATTCCAGAATCTCCACGTCCTTCCATGCGCAAAGCATCCGCGTGTCCTCCTCAAGCTTCTCCTTCAGCGCGCCCGTCCATATTCGAAATCGATACTTCGGAGCCCACACGATGTGATACGTACATTGGT
>JACZYD010000148.1 GCA_022571255.1 Bacteroidota bacterium | reverse complement strand
GGACAACATCATCGAGGCGATGCATGCTCGAAATTATGACGTCGACGCTCTGACGCGAGAATATCTGGACTGGAGGCGTTATCCAGCTGAAGGATCAACGCAGCAATGAACCGAATCGAGGCTGGATCCGGATGATATTCGGGATACCGGATGTATTCGATTACCCATTGTGCTATATAATCTTACGAAGTCGTTTTCTCAAGTATTTCCATTCCGATCAGTGTGACATCGTCGTTTATCGACTCTCCGACAGTACTCGAAAGCACATGATCATACAGCGTATTAATACATTCGTCGATCGGCAGTGCGTGGTTTTCTCTGAAAAATGATTCGAGTCGCTCAGAACCGAACGCCTCGTCTTCGTCAACGAGCACTTCAATAACGGCATCGGTGTAAAACAGCAGTCGGTCACCGGGTTCAAGCTGGATCCGTTGCTCTTCAAATTCAGCCACATCCGTCGGTACCACTCCGACAAGAGATCCCTCCGTTTTTATTTTAAAAATCTCGTCTGTACGTGGCCGATATACCAGCCCCTCGGGATGTCCTCCGACAGCGTACGTCAACACCTGCTCGTCGGCGTCATAAATTGCGTAAATAAGCGAAATGAACTTGTCTTCGGGCAGTTTCTCATACAGAAGGTCGTTCACCTCGTCCATAATGAATTTCGGACTTTTCCCCTTCCTGCAGCTTTCAGCGGCCACCGCCGAAAGCATGATCGAGATAAGTGCGGCAGGAACGCCGTGACCGCACACGTCAGCGACGTCGTGTCTCCCGTCTCCGTCAGCATCCAACCACTTGTTTCCGTGAATGGAGCCGCCCGTTCGGCGGTTACCGAAGTTTCGCTCTCTTGCGATCTCGCCGCTGCTCAAGGAAATCCTGTGCACCCCCGGAGGATCCGGGAACGTCTGTTCCCAGCCCGGCTGAAGCACTTCTGCAATGATGTATGATCCGGGTTGGAGTCCCATGAACCAGTACTCACCGTTCAGATCCGTGGTCTGCACAGGTTCGCCCTCGACAAGCTGCTGATTATCGTTCAAATCGATAAATATTTCCCAGCCCGGGACATAAGGCTCGTCGAAATTCCTGACCCCGTCCCCATTCATGTCGTCCCATTTGCGGCCATGAATTGAACCGCCGTAACGCCTGTTTCCAAAGTCCCGATCGATGACAAGCTGGCCACTCGCCAGAACGACCGTATACGTACCGCCGAGCGGCGCAGCCTGCACCTAGCCGGACAATTTCCCTGAATCGTTGCTCCAGGGCCGCTGAGGACTATTCCCGATCCGCCATTGGCGGAAATCACATTCCTCTGCATCGGATCCGGTTCGCCAATCCGGAATCCGTCGGAACAGGGTAACGTCGGATGGCCGCCGATTGAGAATCCGGCAATTGCATTTCCTGCCGGACCGTTCAGATCAATGCCGATCAGATTGCCTTCGAATATATTGTCCGCACAGCTTTCTACGCTTTGAACGTCAGCGGTCAGTAACACGCCGGGGGAAGTGGCGCTGTTCGAGAAAATGTTTCCCAACCCGGAGCCTGGAGTGTCGGTGAGGCCTCCTATCTGATTATTGCTCGAATATTCGATGTGTATACCACCACCGTTGTCGTGGATATTGTTGCTCTGGATGACGGTCTCTTCTACCATGGGCTCAAATTCTTCGCGATCACCGATAATCCTGATCCCGAACCCTGTACAGTTATTCACTTCGATGTTTTTCAGAGTAACCCGGGGTACCCGCACGGTGATGCAGTGCGTGTCTCCGTTGAACTCGAAACCGAGAAGCGAGCCGTCAATGATGATTCGTCCAGAAGTGCCGGTCTGACCGTTGATCGTGATGCCGGGTGTTTGAATAAACAGGGACCCCTGAGAAATGGTATTTGCTGTCTCCGAGTCGGCGATGATGTGAACTATTGTGAGCCCGGAGGCGAATAGAATGGTATCTCGTTCATTGGCTTCGTCGATCGCGGCCTGCAGCGTGCAGATCCCGGTGAATCGCTTGAACTCACTGCCGGTATCGCAGACGCCGTCGCCGGGCTGTCCGTCATTGTTCCTTTCAGCGTCGTCCTCCAGAACACCAGTTTCGAGCAGATAGTCAGAATTGACTGTCCACGTGGTCTGCGATAACGCGTTGCGAGGGCTGCAAAGGACGGTGAAATAGAACCGCAAAAAAGGCTCTGATCATGTTATTCGTGGACTCGGGAACGCTTGGTCCTGGTAATCACGAATATTGGCGGCGATCCGGTGGAATGACTACTAACGGCCGCTCGCAAGCATCTGCCTGTAGGAGCAGTAAGTATACGCAAAACGAAGCCCATAACTCTGCCGGGGCGCATCTCACAGGTTCACGGGATTTACGGTGGACCAACAGGCGCTGTCCACCCATCACTTCTCAGTACGGAAATCCTCCTGTATCGTTGTTATCCGTCTCATCGTTGTTCGACAAAGAAAACGTAAACTGATGAGCGTGTCCGGTGGAGTTTGATGACGCGACCGTTACCGCAGTACCCGTACTGATGGTTCCGAGTTGAGCAGCTGAAAGGGAGACCATATGTATATGCGCGTTCGACCTGGACGACTCATAACTTTTGCCTGTCGCCGAATTTAAATCACCAATCGGGATGGCTGCGGAGTGAGAATGTCCGGCGACCACAGTGGACACAGCGTTCAGCGTCAGAGACTGAGTACTGCCATTATTTCCGGTTTTCGAACTCGTCGCGCCATCCGTATTGGAGTCGCAGCCCACTATGTAAAAGGCACCGGCGACGATCGGGAATGCCTTTCCTGCTTCAATAATAAACCGGCGTCTGTTCATGGTCGTATACTCGGGATGGATTGATCAGTTGTGCGGTGGATTGTGTCGGAGGCCAACCCCTTCGATGTCGCGCTTCTTGCGTGCCAATACCCGTTATTAAATAAAATTGTACTCAATTGCAATGAAATTCCAGGGTATATCAAACTGCCCTGCCCTTACAGGGTTCGGTATATGAATGCGCACGGGGTATATCGGCACACAGGGTACAATTCACCTTCACGACTCACGCAATGTCCTTGTCCGCCAGACTATTTGACAACCTCTTTGGCCAGCGCCGCGCGGATCTGACGAATATGATCGGGCGTCGTGCGACAACATCCCCCGATGATCGAAGCGCCTGCGCGAAACCAGCGTACAGCCTCGTCCCCGAATTCGACCGGATCAATCGTTCCGGTCCAGCATTTTCGCGTCGCATCATAACTTTCACCGGAATTCGGATACACAACAACGAGTTTTCCCGGCGCACCTTCACGTATGTGATCAATTAACGGCGTAATCAGCCGGGGCGAGACACAATTGACTCCAACGGCCACAACTTGCTCTGATTCGGAAAGCATCCTTGCGCACTCGACCAGAGGCGTTCCATCGCTGATATGCTCTTCGTCTCGGCACGAAAAACTGAACCAGGCCCGCACTCCTTCGGTCTCTTCAAGCAGGTCAAGCAGAATACGCGCTTCACGCAAACTCGGAATGGTCTCCAGTCCGAACACATCAACCGACGACTCGGCCATGATTCGCCATCGTGGCTCGTGAAATGCCCGCAACTCGGCGTCCGAAACAGAATAATCACCTCTGTATTCAGAGCCATCAGCAAGGTATGCACCGTATGGCCCGATGCTGGCAGCGATCAGAGGCGGGTCGCGGAGCGGTTCGCCCGCTGTTTCGGAGCTCGGGGATACCTCCAAAATTTCAACACCGTTGAACTCCGATGCGAGATATTCGCTCCGTGCATCGTCGGCCAGTTCAACGGCCAGGCGAATAAGAGCCTCGGCCTCCTGTTCAGAACAGCCGGCCCTCATAAAGCCGGGGATCGACGCTTGATACGTAGCCGTTGCAATACAATCTGCGCCAGCATTCAAATAGGCCAGATGAACACCGCGAATGATGTCCGGGTTTTCAATCAGGATACGCGCCGACCATAGCTCGTGATTAAGATCGCACCCCCGGGTCTCCATCTCGGTGGCGAGTCCACCGTCGAGAATGATAAAAGGCCGCTCGGATTTGAATAGATGCTGCATGCAAAACGATAAGATGCGAAAGCTTCAAAAACAACGATCGAAGCACGACAACACCGTAAGCGCTCTTCCAAGTTCGGACTCAATGATATAGTGCGATATTTGCGAGCCGACCATACGACCTGTGAGTTGGTTGGCTTAAAGAAACGGGGTCCGAGGCGGATATGCAATAAAGAGTTTACTCGTACCTCAACGCTGCGACAGGATTCGTGTTTTCTGCCTTAAGCGCGCGGTGAATAATCGTAATCAGTGCGAACGCGAATACGAGGTCCGCGTTCGCCAGCGGATCTGACAGCTCGCGGGCATGAACGACCTTGAGCGCAACATTATGGTCGAGTTTCGTGTCGAGCGCCTTATATACGACTCCCATACCTCCGGCTCCGGTCAAACACAGACTGCTCTACGAACCGCCGCCCATCTCGCCGCCGCCTGCGGAATCGCCCTGCTCTTCTACCCAGAGTTCTTTAGGACATTTGTATTCTCTCGTACTGTCGGCAAACCAGTATTTATACTTGAGCATGTTACTTTTTTCCTTGACCGTCAGCGTACGGCAAGCCCCCTTCGAAATCGTTACATGCTCCACACCAAAGAACTCATCACGCCCGGCTCCAATTTCGGAGCGAGCAACCGTCTTTTTTTGCAAGGATCGCCCTGGAGCAGCTCAGTCCCGCGCTTTCCTGTGCATTTCCTCCCCTTCGTCCCCGAGAGGCGCACGGTATCGCTTTTCTGATTCTTATCGGTTATCGCATTATTGCTGCTGGTCGCGGCGATCTTTGCCGTACGAAACCGGATATTCTGGCGAGCGCATAGCGGTGTATATCGAAGCGAAAATGTCTGCGCCGTGGTTCTTCTCTCCAACTCGGGTAATGTGCTCTGGGGTAATGTGCTCTGGGAAATGCTCCGAGACACGCTCTATGCGGCTCAAAATGGAAACGGACCGTCTCTGACTGCCATCTATTTATGGAGCTGGTTCAGACATCGATCCAACGGTAAAACATGGACCGGGCGAATCAAACTGGCCGATGATCAAGAATCCAGCGCACGGGCAACCGTAAAGTCACTTATGTACGCTGGGGAGCGCGGAATCTGCTGTCTGATGGTCATTGAGACCGACCTGAAAAAAGACAGTGTCCTGTCTCGCATCACCAGTCCGAAAGAAAATTGGGCTCGCGTTCAAATAAAAGATCACTTTCTCGATCAACTGGAGTTGCCCCGTTTCAGTGGACGGTCAGGGGCTCGGCAGCACCGAAACTTTTCTTTGGATATCGATGATCATCTCAGTCTGCGCGAGTTTCTTCTCAAGGCGTGCGATGCGTCTGTCCGTTTTCGCAAGCTCGCGTACCAAGGCTGGATTCGCTCACGGTTTAGTTCGCCGCTTCGCGTCTCTTCAGTCGGGATCTCCGATCCCTCGTATGAGCCTCGTTTAATCAGGCTCAGGCCTCCGAGAACGCCTGCATCTCTTTTTATCCATGAACTTTCCCCGGCAACACCTCCGGCGATCTGCATCGCCAAAGCCATGGGATTTACGTTGAACTACGGACAAGAAAGTTTCTCACCATTTTGGGTACGGAGGGGAGCTGCGCGAGTTGAGTCTTTGATCTTCGCTCACACAACTTGAGTATTAGATACCCCCGGGTAAACCCGTGAAGTTCTGCCTTCGGCCGCTTAAATCATTGCAAAAATCGAGAATGTTCTCTTAACTGAGTTCTTCGTACAAAGACACGCGAGATATTCTCTGATGAAAAACGTAATTCGAGACTCGTGGATGTGGGCTATTCCAAGTGGAACCATCGTTCTCCAGCTTCTTTTTCCCGCTCCATCAAACGGCCAGGTTTCTATTTCCGACGAAAACTTTTTTGATCTCATAGGTACGGCTGTCCAGCTCTCTGCCGAAGAAGAATCCATGGTGAGCGTTAATTTGGGCGGCGAAGGCGCGAATCAGGAGTGGGATTTTACAGGATTGATGCCCAATGAGGGATCGTCTGACCTGTCGTTCCTGGCCCCATCCGGAACGCCGTTCGCGGACTTATTTCCGGAAGCCAATTTTACGCTTCGATTAAGCGGCTTCGAATTCCAACGGGGCACGATTTTTTCAATATTTGAAAATTGCACCCGATAATGCCCGAATCCTGGGGGCTGGAGGCGTTTTCACCAATCCGGATACCTCGATAGTCTTTACCACACACGCGGCGCCACCTGTTCCTCTAGCACTTGCCATGGGTGTTACCTTCAGCGAAGTGGAGCGTGATACGCTTGGGAATATCGCCGTAGCTGGATCGATCGAAATCGATTCCACCCATAATGTGGTTGATGCCTGGGGAGTCGTTCACACCGGTTTTGGAAGCTTCGAAGTGATTCGTATTCGCGGTGAAGAAAATGATAGAACGGACTTTTATGTAGGTGGTCAGTTGGTGAGCACTGATTTCAGGCAAGGATTTAATTATGAATGGATCTCGCCTACGCATTTTATCGTCGTCTCAATCAGCAGCCTCGGAGGCGAAAAGAATCCGAATTTTTTGGTAGCAGGAAATATCGAATTAATTAC
>JACZYD010000031.1 GCA_022571255.1 Bacteroidota bacterium | reverse complement strand
GATATACGTCGAAGCGAGGTGATACAAAAATAAGGTCCGGGCATTTCTTCGCCGCGACGACGGATGACATCGCTGAAAACACTCCGAATTTGCGAGCCTCATAACTCGCCGCGGCGACAACGCCGCGCCGGGACGAGCCTCCCACCGCAACAGGTTTTCCCCGCAATTCCGGAAAATCACGCTGTTCTACAGAGGCAAAAAACGCATCCATATCGACGTGAATGATTTTACGTACGGCTACAATATGTCGGATGAAGGTGATTTTTTTCGTTTTCCGAGGGTAAGAACAGCGTCCAGATTATTCTCACCTGCGAATTTGAATTAAAAATGGAAACCCTGTCAAAAACGGGGCAGGGTTATTTGCGCAGTCTAATGAAAATCTCTGCATGCAAATACAGTTTTTTTGCTCCAGGAATCGTCCTCCTTCTGTGTTCGATCTCCTGCACGCCAAGCATAGCCCCGTACAGTGAGACAGCGTACGGCCAGGCTGTTGGATTAAAAGTTGAATCACTGCGACTTATGGAAAGGGCAGAAACACCGTTCAATGATCATTCAAAAAATGTTCAAAATCTTGAATTGGATCTTGAAAAAGCTTACGAATTCGCCAAAGGACGTCCTCGGAATGAATTCTCGACCCGGCAATGGGAAATATTACTCGATCCGGACAGAAATCTTTTGTCCGGCTTTTTTCGGCGCTGGGAGGACTCCGAAACACTGTCCTGGCCATTTATTGTTGAGGCGAGAGAAATCGTGTCCAGGGCATTCGATACCATCATCGGTCTTGAAAGCGGAAAAATACGGGCGGGTAACACATTATGATACGCATGAGTCCAAGCAAAAAGAGACAGCCTTCCGACACGGCAGGTCGATATCCTCGTACCAAGAATTCGGATGATTTCGGACTGGAAACATTTCTCAAAGAAATAATGGACCGATTTGCGGTACAGATCAAGGAAATGTTGCCGTCGTTCAGGGAAGCCATATTTTCTTCGGGGAAAGATTTCCTCAAAGACAGTCGAAGAGATCTCGAACGATGGGCAGCGCTTCTTGCCGCAGGCTCAATTTCGCAGGAAGAATTTGAGTGGCTCGTGCAGGCTCGTGTCCATCTCGCGGAAATGGAAAGCCTGTTGGCGGCCGGCCTGACGCTGGCCAGGATCGACGAACTCCGAATGACACTGGTTCGATCAATCACCGGCGCAGCATTCCACCTCATTGGCATTTGACTCTCGCACGCGGCCAGAACGTGCAAGACGTCACAAAGAATCGGGGTTCTCCGGAAAAGAACGACGGATTGAGCTTGCAACGGACAACCTCTCCAGTTATGTTGCAGGTTTACACGCTTTTACAATCGTAAACCTCTCCTTCAACCGTCGTTCTCCGGAGCTCGCCCGATAACGGGCTGAGCCACGGCGTTTTGGATCCGAGATGTTTTGAGTATTTATTCCGTCCAATGTCTGAAGAGTCGTACCTCGTCAGTGCCAGAAAATACAGGCCGCAATTGTTCGGCGACATCGTCGCGCAGAGACACGTATCTGAAACGCTGAAAAACGCCGTTCGACTGGATCGCCTGGCGCATGCCTATCTTTTTACGGGACCACGTGGCATAGGAAAAACGACCGCAGCAAGGGTGCTTGCCAAGGCAATTAATTGCACGGCATCCTCAGAGGATCGGACCGACTCGGCGGAACCATGTCGGGTATGTGAGTCGTGTATTTCGTTCGAGCAAGGCCGCAATCTGAATATCATCGAAATCGATGCGGCGTCCAACAACAAGGTAGACGACGCACGCGACATCCGGGAAACGGTAAGAATCCCTCCGCAGGGTGGCCGGATGAAAGTGTACATCATCGATGAGGTACACATGCTCACCACGCAGGCTTTTAATGCCCTGCTTAAAACTCTTGAAGAACCGCCGCCCCATGTCCTGTTTATTTTCGCAACCACGGAACCACACAAAGTGCCGGCAACGATTCAGTCGCGCTGCCAACGATTCGATTTCAGACGGATCGCAACAACCGATATTATTGCACACCTGAGAACGATCTGTAAATCCGAGACTGTTGTGATCGATGATGCCTCGCTTCTGCTCATCGCGCGAAAGGGAGACGGCGCCCTGCGAGATGCTCTCTCCGTACTGGATCAGGCCATATCTCTTTGTGGAGAAAAAATTACGCACGACGCCCTGGTTCACGCTCTGGGTGTCGTAGACACCGATCTCTTTTTCGATGTAACCGATGCCGTTGCAGCTGGAAATGTGGGGACGATGTTTCACATTGTGGAAAAAATCGTAAGTGCGGGTTATGACCTGCAGGAGTTTCTTGACGGGCTCGAAGAACACCTTCGCCACTTACTCGTCATGAATACGATCGGGGAAGAGGGATTGCTTGACGTTACGCCGGAATCCGCCAGTCGCCTCGGAAAAGAATCGGAAAAATTTGCGGAATCCACGCTCCTCAGAATGATTCACATCGTGGCCGAAACCTCCGACAGACTCAGGATGGCGCGTCAACCTCGACTGCGCCTCGAAATGGCGCTCGTCAAAATGGCAAGTCTTCCAGCAGCCGTGGACATTCGATCCGCTCTCGAAAAATTAGACTCTCTGGAGAAAGCTGTACGAGACGCTGACCTGTCCGGTCTTCACGCCGGGTCGGCCCCGGTAACACAGGCAAAAATATCAGGCCAGAAACAGAAGGAAAAAGTTGCAAAAACCGCGCGGCCGTCGAATCCGAAAGAATCTGCTGCCGAACTCAAGTCCGAATCTGAAGCTGAAGCCGAGGCAGCTCCCGAAGCTGAACGAGAACCGGCGCCCGATGCCGAACCTGAAGCCAGACCCGAGGCAGCTCCCGAAGCCGGACCCACGACACCACAGAAAGCTTCCGAACCCGAACAGCTTTTTTCTCCCGCGACCCCTACCGGGTCGGCCGTGAAAGAGGTGATCCGACCGGCGGCAGACAGGTCTTTATTTGGATTTGACGAACCGGCACTGAAAGTAAAAACGAAAAACGTCACGGGAAGCAAAACGATACAGACCGAATCCTCGTTTTCAACCGGGGCCGTCCACGATATTCCTACACTTCAAGCTGGTCGGACAGAACTTGATATTGCTGTTCTTGAACCGGAAACCGATGCTCAACTCCCAGATTCCTCGGCTCGGATCCTGCTGGAAAACCAAATCAAAGACCATTGGAGCACGGTTATTGTCGACACCATGGAGAGCCAGATCCGACTGGGATCTCTTTTACGCCATACCAAAGTCGTCAGGATAAGCGGTGAACATGTTGAAATCGCGGTTCCCGACGACTTTCATAAACGAATGTTACTCATTGAGAAATCGGGCCTGGGAACGCGCCTCAGTGAGAAGTCAGGTGAATCTCTGCATGATTTGAATTTCAGCGTTCGACCTGAACTGTTCGATAAAAGCGACTTCGGTGCACAGGAGGAATTCGACTCAAAGGCATTCCTGAAAAAGAAATGTGAAGAAAACCCTGCAATCAAGGAATTGATGGAGCGATTTGGCTGCGAAATCGTATGGTAACCCTCACGCATCAATCCATATTCCTATCAGCAAACCACCAATCCTTGTTTTATGGCTGACCAGATGAACATGGCCGATATGTTCGGCAAAATGATGGACATGCAAAAAAAAATGTCCGAGACGCAGGATTCGCTGGCCTCCATAACGGTAACGGCAGAAGCAGGAGGAGGGATGATCAAAGTCACTGCCAATGGTCAACAACGGGTTACTTCCATTTCGATTGAGAAAGAAGTGGTTGACCCTGAAGATATCGAACTTCTTGAAGATCTGATTATTGCGGGCGTAAACAAGGCACTTGATGAAGCGGCCGTGGTCGCAAAAGAGGAGATGACAAAAACGGCGGGTAGTTTTCTTCCGCCGGGATTCGACCCTGGCAACCTCGGAATATAAATCTGATCCATGCAATTCACATCCGAATCGGTTGAGACACTTGTTGAGCAGTTCTCCCGATTACCTACCATCGGTCGAAAAACGGCGCGACGACTGGTTGCTTTCGTCTTGAAAATGCCGCGCGATCAAGTGGAGTTACTGGCCAGTGCTCTGATCGCCGTCAAAGATCGGGTCATCCACTGCTCCAACTGTTTCACCGTAACAGATACAGATCCGTGTCCAATCTGCAGTTCGGCGAAACGCGATTCGACCACAATTTGTGTTGTCGAAGAGCCGGGCGATGTAACAGCCATTGAACGAACCCACGGATACAATGGGGTCTATCACGTTCTCGGTGGAGTAATTTCTCCGCTTGACGGCATTGGACCGGAAGACCTTCGGATACGCGAACTGCTTGCACGGGTTCAAAACAGCAGCATTACAGAAGTTATTCTCGGGGTGAATCCGAACGTCGAAGGCGACACTACGGCGTACTATATCTCAGAACTGTTGCGTCCCTTCGATATTCAGATATCCCGTCTTGCGCGCGGAATACCGATTGGCGGTAATCTGGAGTTTACGGATGAAGCCACACTTGGCCGGGCGCTGGAAAGCAGGGTTGCAGTCTGAATTCGAATCGTTCAGCGCAGGTCCACTCTTATGTTCAATTCCGACAGGAGATCACTCCTACTCTCACGATGGACAGAAGTCGGACTGTTTGTTGTAATCGCTCTCGTTTTGATCGGATACGTGGTATATCCAAGTCTGCGGCTGGTCGTCGAGGGAGCAGATCTCGACTCGTTTGCCAAACTGTTTTCGTCGTGGGCGTCAGCAAATGTTCGTGCTCTCGGAAATTCGATCTGGATTTCCGTGGCATCCGTAGCTGGTGCCGGATTGGTCGGCATCACACTCGCGTATATCTTTTTCCGCTTTTCTTTCCCCCTGAAAAAGACACTTGCTTCGCTGGCCGCGCTTCCGATAGCCCTCCCTCCCCTGGTCGGTGTTCTGGCATTTCTGTTTTTATACGGTGAAAGTGGCATCCTGCCACGAGCCGTTCAACATCTCTTTGGCCTTGAATCTGTGCCCTTTGCATTCAGCGGGTTGTGGGCAGTCTGGCTCGTTCATGTCTATTCGATGTATGTATTCTTTTATTTTTTCTGCGGAGCGGCATTCAAGAATCTGGATCGGTCGCTCCTGGACGCATCGTACGATCTCGGCGCATCTCACGCGAGAACATTCCGGCAAATCATTTTCCCACAACTGCGACCCGCGGTAATAAGCGCATCGCTTCTCGTCTTCATGATTTCAATGGCATCGTTCACGGCACCTCTTCTGTTTGCCGGATCGAAAAATTTTCTCACGCTGCAGATATACAATTACAAAACGAATGGTGAGTTGGGACTCTCGGCCTCTGTATCCCTCCTTCTGACGTGTATTTGTCTTGTGTTCCTTGTCCTGATCGAATGGAAAAACAGTCGAAAACATTCTCAAACCGCCTCAAAAGGATCTTCTCCACCCGCCGTACCCATTCACAAAGGCCCGGCCCGATATCTCGCGTTGTTTATAGGAATCGTGTCTGTCGTGATCCTTCTCTTCCCCATACTGACAATCATCCTGATTTCATTCGTCCAGGAAGGAAGTTGGACCTACCAGATACTTCCACAACAGTTTACATTCGACAATTACATAAGCCTTTTACTTCAGCCGGAGGTGGCTGAACCCATTCTGAACAGCCTCAAGATGGCTACAATTGCCACGGCTGGAAACCTTTTATTTGGAGTTACCGCTGCAGTCCTGATTGTAAAAGGACAACTGCCCGGTCGTGGCATACTCCGGGCTATCGCCATACTACCGTTTGCGATACCCGGCACCGTCATTGCCATAAACCTGATTGTGACGTTCAATCAGCCGTCGCCTCTGTCGATGGGGCAGATACTCGTCGGTAGTTTCTGGATGTTACCCTTGGCTTATTTTATCCGGCACATCCCGCTCATTTTTCGAGCGACCCTGGCGGCTCTCGAATCCTTTGACGACCGGTACCTGGAGGCCTCCTCCGATCTTGGGGCTGGCCGGTTATTTGCTTTCCGGAAGGTTGTTTTGCCTACCATCGGCCCGGGAATCGCAGCGGGCAGCCTGCTCACATTCATAACAGCGCTGGGTGAATTCGTTTCGTCGATCATGCTGTACGTATTTGATAATCGACCCATCAGTGTAGAAATACTCTCTCAACTGCGAATATATAATTTTGGTGCCGCCGCAGCATACAGTGTGTTCCTCATGGTCCTGATCGCTCTCACCACACTGATCGTAAGGCATCTTGGCGTTGATTCAAGGTCTGGAACGGCAGCATTCTGAGAGAAACGAGCCAGTAGATTCTACCCCTTTTTACGGAAACTGCAACGGGTCACCGGGCGTAGTGCAATGCCGGGGAAATCACCGACAGGGTTACATAATTGCCCTGCGATATCTCAGGTACGAACCGGTTCGAATGCATAACAGTATTTACCTTACGAACGTGCGGGAGAACGTTTTCGGGACAGCAGGATTCATTCACTCTATAGAGGAGCCGACTGAAGAAGGAAAACAGGAAATATCACTTTGTTCCAGGCAATATCGGTCGATACAGACCAGGACCTGCCAACATTCATACCGAGCCCGGGATATGCACAGGATTTTTTTCCTGCACCGTTGCTGACGCAATTACCTCCCGGGTTCAGTCCAGAACGTCATATCGCGTATAGGCAATTTTCGCTACCAATTCTCTCGTTTCAAGAATAACGTATCGAAATCATCACGATCAGCCCCCGTGGCACGATCTTGACGTAACCCATTCATGGTGTCTAACGCGAACGTGATATCGCAAAGTGATTCCACGCAGGCCGTTCAGTCTCTGCGCCTGTTACTGGCGCTGATTGCAGGATCTGTGCTTGCCTCCATCGTACTGGTAAGTACCGCCGCTACGGATCACCAGGCAGGACAGCGATCATATTCCCTGTCCTGGGTTGCCATGGCCGACACGGACAGCGTCGCGATTCAGCTCGACTCTCTTGCGCGGCTTCGCACCGAGTTAGACTCTCTCCTCTTTGGCGGTGGTGACCTGGACTCCCTTTCCACCGCCGCACAGCGCCTGGATTCGCTGATTTCCGTTCTCCGGGAATCAGCGCCCGCCGTGGTTGACACACTCGACACGGTTCTGATCAGAAAATATTTTCCTTCGTTCAAGCGAGATGCCCGGATTTCCTCCATTTTTCCGCGAAAAGGCAGGCCTTTTTATCCCAAATTCGGGCGATACTGGAGTCACAGAATCGATTTTGATACGACCAAACGCACCTATACATCAAGGGAATATGTCGGCCTGAATTCGATTCGGGACCCGGTAGAACTTGACTATCAACAATACCGGGATGCTCGTCTGAATCGCGATCTGGACGACACATGGGAAGAAATTCTCGCGGTACGCGCCAGATCCGACGCCCGGGATCGGCGAGGAGGACTTGGTTTTGAGTTCACCGTACCCGGTGGACGCCAGAGCGCTTTCACATCCATTTTCGGAAAACCGTCTTTCGATCTGCGCGTCAACGGACAGGCAGACATTCTTGCAGGATTCGACTACCGGAAAAGCGATCAGCAGGTCGCGATTACCGGTCGGTCGTCTCAACTCGATCCAAACTTCAAGCAGGATCTTCGCCTTGGTATAACAGGAACCATCGGCGATAAATTGAAGATTGATGTCCAGTATGATTCCAAGAACCAGTTCGATTTCGAAAATCAAATCAGCCTGCAATACTCGGGATATGACGACGAAATCATACAAAGCATTGAGGCGGGAAACGTCTTTCTCCCGACTACAGGAACGCTCATCCGGGGGGGACAGAGCCTTTTTGGGCTTAAAAGTGAGTTCCAGATCGGAAGTGTCCACCTGATAGCCATCGCCAGTCAACAGGAAGGTCAGACCAACAGTCTGAATATTGAGGGTGGATCGACCAAAAATCCGTTCAACCTGAAGCCCACGGACTACACGGACATGACCGGCTTTTTTCTGTCTTATTATTTCAGGAACAGATGGGAAGATGCGCATGATGATCCGCCGAATATTATTGTTGACCAACGCTTTGAACGCATCACGGAAATCGAGATCTGGCGCTTGCAACCCACGAGGCCCGAGGAAATAAATGTCCGGCAGGTAGTAGCCATGATCGACCTCATGGAATCCCCCGATATCCTCGGCCAGGCGAACAAGTATACACAGCAAGAGCTCCCCGCTGAGGATCTTGATCATTATGACCACTCTTTCGGAGGCGAGCTGGATACGGAACTGAGAGATGGAGACAAATCTCCCGGGTCCTATCTCGAGACGCAAAAAGATCTCGATCCTTCTGACTACCAGATTGGCAAATTCAAGCGACTTGACTCGGGTCAGGATTACCAGCTCGATCCGATTCTGGGATATATCACGCTGACCTCACGCCTTCAGGAGAGCGAGGCACTCGCTGTTTCCTATCGATATCGAGCGAACGGGCGCACCGTCCAGGTAGGAGATTTCTCGACGGAGACCGGCGGCTCAGACGGCGGACAAAGCGAAGACAAGCTGGTTTTGAAACTGTTACGCCCGGTACAGCTCAGACAGCCTGCCGTCGATGCCGCCAATGGCGGATTCAATCCTGCTGCCTGGTACATGGAAATGAGGAATTTATACCGCCTTTCCGGAGGGGGAGGGATTCAACCTGCCGATTTTGAATTGCAGATCCTCTACGAACCTCCCGGTCAAACGTCCACTAAAACGCTGCCCGGAATCAATTCTGCTGAGACCATTCTGCAGCTCATGAATTGGGACCGTGTTAATGCCGACGGTGCGCTGGTACCCGACGATGTGTTCGATTACCTGGTTGATTACACGATTCAACCTTCCACCGGCCGGCTGATTTTTCCTGTATTAGAGCCTTTTGGCTCTCACATGGAGAGCGTGATAAAGAGGCAGGACATCCCGGAAGTAACCAAACAGCAGCTTCTGCAGCTGTATGTTTTTGACCAACTCTATTCCGAAAAAAAGGCCAATGCAAGGAAGAATTCACAACATGACGTATTCCGGATTCAAGGATCGAGTAAAGGCACCGTGAAGGCTTATTACGACCTGCAGGCATTTGCCGGTATCGTACCGGGTTCAGTCAGGGTAACTTCGGGAGGAACACCGCTGCGCGAAACGACCGATTTCGTGGTCGATTATTCCGGTGGAACAGTGACCATTACGAATCAATCGTACCTGATTTCCGGACGACAGATTCAGATCGATTACGAACAGAACTCGCTCTTCAATGTCCGAAAGAAAACCCTTCTCGGACTCCGCGCGGATTTCAAACCGAAAGACAACGTTACGTTCGGAGCTACGATGATGAAGATGAATGAGAAATCTCCGTCCGACAAATTTCGACTTGGAGATGAGCCGATCTCGAATACCATCTGGGGTGCCGATGCCAGATTTACGTTTGAGCCCCGCTGGCTGACGCGCGGCATCGACATGATTCCCTTCCTGCAGACCAAAGAACCCAGTTCCATAAACTTTTCCGGAGAGTTTGCACAACTCAGACCCAAACACGTAGAAACGCAGGCTTTTAAAAGGACCGAGAACAGACTGAAGGATATCGATCGCAGTTTTTCGTCTGACGAGAAACAGGGGACATCTTACATTGACGATTTTGAGGGATTTGAGAATACATTTTCTCTCATGCAGCCTGGGTCGTGGAATCTGGCTTCAGCCCCTGACTCTATCGGCGTAATAGACAGAGACGGACTGAGACCCGGCATAGAAGGCGACTCTTTGAGAACCACCTGGCGGAGCAATTTTGCCTGGTATCGAATTGTCTCAAGCATGCTTCAGGAAATCCCCCTCGTGGTCTACAACGGCGATCCAGCGCCGATCCAGATTCTTGAAATCACCGATGTGTTTCCCACACGCGATGTGCAGGGACAATTCGGATCGACCATTGAGACGCTGGATCTGTACATGAATCCACATGAAAGAGGGCAATACAATTATACGGGGGACTTGAGAACATTCCTCGATCAGCCTCAGGATACATGGGGCGGAATGATGCACCGATTACCCGAAGGGTTTACAGATTTCAGCGTAAAGAATATCGACTTTGTTGAATTCGTCATTCAACTTTTCCCTGAGAATCCCGAGCGAGATGCAGGAAAAAAGGCCAAGTTGTACGTGGACCTCGGACGAATCTCTGAAGATGTTTTGCCCGATGAAAAACTGAACAACGAGGATGGCCAGTCGATGGCGACCATTTCTGAATCGGGAATCGGAAAATGGGCGCGACTCCCCAACTCTACGCAAAATTCCGTGATCGACATCGACGGACCCACCTTGCGTACGGAAGACCTGGGACTGGACGGACTTGCTTCTTACGGGGGCGAATATCCATCCTTCGCAACCGAGTCAACACATTTCGCCGATTTTCTGAGCTCGCTGGACCTGAATTCGACTGATCCGAGATACATGGCTGAAGTAGCAAAAGCCCTTGAGGATCCCTCGGGCGACGACTACCACTATTTTGGTAATCAGCGCTTCTACAGCAATACCGAGTTTTACCCGACGCCGCCATTCTTCCAGCAGCATTTCAGTCATTATTTCACGGGTTATGAGCTGAATGGATTCGAATCGCAGACCAAACTGGCCGAGAATACAACAGTACCGCGGGGTAATTCCCGATTCCCGGATACGGAAGACCAGAATTTGAATTCAACCATAGATTTTGAGAACAGTTATTTCCAGTACGAACTCGCTCTCGACCAGGCCTCGTTGGATTCTCTTGCGCGACCTGAAGAAACCGATGATTTCGTCGTGGGAGAGATCACTAACGAAAATGGAGTCGGAAACGGATGGTACCAGATTCGAATTCCTGTTCAGAACTTCACTCGCCGTGTCGGATCGATTCAGGATTTCAGCCAGATCGAAACAATTCGCATCTGGACATCGGGTCACAAAGTCCCGATCACGATGCGTCTTGCGTCCCTGGAACTCGTCGGCAGTCAGTGGCAGGAGTCTGAACGGATTTTTGAAGAATCGGAAGGAGTCGGCGCAATCGAAAATGAATCGGAGAAACTGACGATTTCCAGCATCAACAATGAAGAAAATGCGGACGTCTATATTCCGCCAATCGGAACCGTAATCAGCGAGACGCGCCTGCCGACCGGTGCGATTCAGGAATCACGCGAGCAATCGATTCTTATAAGGAAAAAGGGTCTTCTCCCAGGGCGCCAACGAGGTATGTTCCGAACTCAGAATACAGCGCTCGACTTGCTCAAGTATTCGAATCTCAGAATGTTTGTACATATGCATGGACGAACACTGGATGGGAAAGATCTATCGACACTTCCAAAAGATATCGGCCGGTCAAAAGCCAGTCTTTTTGTGCGCCTCGGAGCCAACGAAAATAACGACTACTACGAATACGAACAGCCTCTCACTCCGAGCAGTGAAACCTCTGGAAACGCGGATGATCTGTGGCAAACCAATGTGGAATTCAACGGAATAGTTCAGGATCTGAACTCGATGAATATTGAGTTGGGAGCCTTTAATCAGTTGAAAGTCGCCAGAGACGGTCTTGCCTTCCCGACTGACAAGGTGTTTTATAATATCGTGAATGGTATACCAACTGCGCCGGACGCACCTGACGCAGAAAAATTTGCGCCTCCCGGAACCCGTCTCGGTATCAAAGGGAATCCGTCACTGGGTAGAATCACCAGCATCGTCATCGGAATTCGAAATATGGCCGATTCCACGAGTACCGATTTCGGGGATATACTGGCAGAAATCACCGTGTGGTTGAATGAGCTCCGGGTATCCGGCTACGATGCAACAAACGGCTGGGCAGCGGTGGCAAATGCGGATATCAAACTGGCAGATATTGGTAACATAAGAGCAAGTATTCGATCGCAGACAGACGGATTCGGATCGTTAGCCAGCAGCCTGGGAGAAAGAGAGCAGAATAATATTGATAACTGGAGCGTTACGACTGACCTGAGGGCGGACAAGTTGATACCGGATCGATTCAACTGGTCGATCCCCGTATCTTTTCAGTACCAGTCCAATACCTCCACACCTCGATTCTCACCTACCCGGGGAGACATCCGGCTCGAAGAATTGATCGACCAGATCAATAACCGTGAAGACTTGAATCCTGACGAAAAAACAGTTGCGGAGGATCGGGCCATCGTTGCCGCGCAGATGCACAGCACCACACGCTCATTCTCAGCCCGGATCAGTAAATCGAGATCTAGTTCCGGGTTCATGAGGAACACGATAGACGGGATGGCTCTGAATTATTCCGGGGCCTCCACGGATGCCCGGACTCCGGCCCTCGAGGTAAATAATTCCTGGCGCTGGAATACTTCCTTGAGTTACCGCTTTACATCTCGTGCGCGAACGATCAAACCTTTATGGCTTCTGCAAAAGATTCCCCTTCTCGGACCATTGGGGCGTCTGCAATTCAATTACCTTCCACAGTCACTGCAGACTTCAGGATCCCTCGCCAGAAATTTTGCCACCTCCCGCGATCGGCCCGTTCTGAATGCCGCCGACACGTCCATCGTGCCTCTCATCGTGCGATTTCCAACAAGAGAGAAACACACGTTTACCCATAAACGCAATTTTGGATTGCAGTACAATCCATTTCAATTCCTGAATTTGAGTTTCGACTACAATACGGGGCAGAGTTTGAATCAGGTGGGCGTTGACACGCTGATTTCGGTTGCCATTGGAGACACGCTTTTTCCCGGAATTACCATTGACGAGGCGATCGACGCCGGGCTGATCAGTGAAGAGGATCGCGACAATGCATTTGAAATCTCAAATTTGATCGTCAAACCCGCAAGCGACGTAATCAATGAGACTCTCTTCGGACAATCGTCGGCTCGAACCAATGTGAATGACCAGAAATTTACGGCTTCATTTCGCCCTCGATTCAATAATATCAATGCGCTCAATTGGTTACAGGTTCAGGACATATCCTATTCTGCATCATTCGGATGGAAAAATGGCGCATTGAATCGTAATGCAGGCGCCAGTATTCAGAACAGCGTCATTCTCAGAGCCGGCGCCACAATTCGGATCCAGGACTTTTTTCGAAAGTTTGGATTTTATCGTTCGATTGAAAGACGTCAGAACGAATACTCATCTCGCAAAGAAGTGGAGAAAGTTACCAGGGAGCGTGAAAAAGCCCAGCGCAATAAAAAAACCAGTTCGGCCGGAATTCGGCCCGTTGTGAAACCGGAAAAGAAGGAAGAGGATGGCGATAAAGTTGCCGGTGCAGAAAATGCATCGGGAAAAGAAGCATCAGGCAAGCGGCAGACACCCGAACAAGACGATTCGGGAGGAGGTGGACTGCCCCTTCCCAGCATCCGGTCGTGGGTCCGGCAGATTATTCTCGCCGTGACAGGGATTCGAAATTTTACCCTCTCCTACGACGGATCCCGAAGCTCAGCATTGTCCAATTTCGGCATCCCGGTGCTGGAAAATGGAACACTCGTTGATGTTGAAACGCATTATTCCATCTTCGATTCCTTCAAAGGAAGGGGTGCATCGCCTGCATACCGGTTCGGCTTTGAACGACAGTTGGGGCTGGACGCACGCGTTCTGGATCCATCCCTTCAAGTCTCAGACGTTCTCGCTGACGGAAACAAGTTCCAGGCCCGTACGACCATCAATCCATCATCCTCGTTATCCATCAATTTAAACTGGAATCTTGATTACCGTACGAGCGAGACCTTCTCGTACCGCCCGTTGTTCGACTCAGATGGTCTTGTAGTCGGATTGGATACGACTATTACACAGACCGGAAATAATTCGGCAACGATTTGGGCGTTCGGGGCGTCATATCTGGACATGTTTGAGAGTCAGTTGAATACGTATAAAGCCGATCTTGCCGCTGCAAGCGAAGATTTTCCTGATTTCCTGGGTGACGAAAACCGGGACGGCCGCGTTGTATTGACCAACCAATCGGTTGCACAAGATTTTCAGAGGGCATTCGTACGGGCGGGGAGCACACTGGACGCTCAAAACCTGCTTCCTTTTCCCCGTCCGAACTGGGGAATATCGTACAACGGATTGTCTTCCTGGCCACTGATCCGCTCGCTCGTTCGAAATATAACGGTGAGACACAATTACAGCGCCACCTATTCTGCGGACTTTTTCACGAATACCCAGTTCGGAGGGGTGGATTCTTTAAAAGCACTGCCGCTTGGAGATCAAACCATTCTATTTGCTATTGAGGAATTCCAGGTTGGAGCGATTCGTGTGAACGAAAATTATTCCCCACTGATTGGATTTGACATTGGGTGGAAGCAGCAGTTCAGTACAAATATCGCCTGGACGAAAAGTAATTCGTTTTCGTTGAGTACCGCTAATTTCGAAGTCTCGAGAGCACGAACCAACGAGTTTTCTTTCACAGCGTCATGGCAGAAGTCTGGTCTTCGCCTTCCTTTCCTGGGCGGCAAAACACTCGCTAACCGAGTGAACTTCTCCCTGACGATCAGTAAATCGTTCAATGACGATCAGAGACTGAGATTACGTCGAGGACTGGAGGAAGCCGTTTCCAATCCCGATTTTATCGTCGAAAACGCCCTTGAGGGAGATAACGTCTCGTTGATTACTTCTTTTACGCGAACCACTGTCATTCCAAAAATTGGTTACCAGTTCAGTAACAAGGTGAATGCCAACTTTCAGCTCAGATATGAGTTGTTCGACAGCAGAGACAGTCGGCAACCATCCTCCACGGTGATCCAGGGTAACTTCAATGTCAGAGTCAGCATTGCCAATTAGGCTTGGGCTCCATGCCTGATCCCGCTCCCTGATCAATAATGGCCGTCAAGGAATCCATAGTAGCCTGCAACCTGGGCCACGTGCCATACGAATCCGCGTGGAGACTTCAACGGCAGATTCAGCAACGCCTTATTCGAGCCAAGCAAACTTCGCCAACGGAAAAACTTGCTCACATCATTCTTCTGGTCGAACACCCGCATATCTACACTCTTGGAAAAAGTGGCGACCGGGCGCACCTGCTCTCCAGTGAAGATGAGCTTGAGAAATCTGGAGCAGCGTTCATCAGGGTGGACCGCGGCGGGGACATAACGTATCACGGTCCAGGCCAGCTTGTCGTGTACCCTGTTCTGGACCTGGATCGTTTTTTCCGGGACATCCATCTGTATCTGAGAGAACTTGAAGAAGCGGTAATTCAGACATGTGCTGAGTTCGATATCAACGCGACTCGAATTGCCGGGCGAACCGGGGTATGGATCATGCCAGAACTGCCTGGCGGCAGGGCCAGAAAAATCTGCGCCCTCGGAATTCGGTGCAGTCGGTGGGTTACGATGCACGGACTCGGCTTTAACGTGAACACGGATCTGAGCCGCTACAAACACATCATTCCGTGCGGCATTCATGACGGAGATGTGACATCAATCGCCTTGGAAGCGGGACGAAGAATCGATGAGACCTATGTTCAGAAAGTCCTTCTCAAACATCTTGGAGAAAGCTTCTCAGCCGATATTTCTTTTCTTGAACGAAGAGAAGCGGAAGATTTCTTAAGCACGTATCTTGCGCCCGAGGCTCTGCCCTCCTTTTGATTTTGCCTGAATCATTGAACGCCCGCCAACAAGTGAGGAATGTCATGGAGACTTTTTCCGAGGAAAAATTCGCGTTACGGCTCATCGCGGAATCGTTATTCTACGATCCCGAATATGATGCGATCGGTACACTCAGTTTGATTGACGATGAGAGTGCCCGCGAAATGGTGATTGCGTCTTTCTCTCCAGACGACGAAATGTTTGTCGTGGAAGAGGCGATTGAATGGGAGCAGTACAAACCGGGTCAGGAAGATGACATAGGGTATGCTCTTGCGGTAGACAGCCGTGAGCTGGGATCGTTCGATACGGCGGAAGAGGCTTCATCTCTGATCCTCGAACGAGCACGTAAAGCAAACCTCGTGCCCAGTGTCACGATGCTCTTCGGAGATGAAGAAGATTCGTGACGGCCCGCTGACCATACAATCGTTGCCGATCCCAGATCGCCGTGTTGTTGTTCGCCTCTCTTGCTATTCCTGCCGCCAGGCCACCACAGCCAGAAGAATCCATCCAAAGATGTACCCGGTTCCACCTACCGGCGCAATGGCCCCGAAAAACCGCATTCCCGTCAAGCCCAACAATACCAGACTGCCGCTGAAGGCAACCATACCCGTCATAAAAGCCAGACAAGCACCTGATAATAATCGCGACGGCGCTTCCCTGTACATCCGCGCGGCTACCAGAAGAACGACCGCATGAACCATTAAATATCGAATACCCGTCAGATATACGTCAAATCTGGAAGGAGTCAAGAGGTCCTTGAAGTAGTGTGCTCCAAATGCGCCCAATCCTACTGCGATTGCTCCGGCCAGGGCGGCCACCACCATGAAAAAGCGAGCCATTCAACGTGTCCAATTTATTTGGAGAAATCCGGCCGGTGTGACGGGCAAAGGTAGTACAAGATCTGGAAAGATCGAAGTGAATCAACGAACAAAACCCGTCTGTGGCACGAGCGAAGAGCGGATCGCGTTGTATTTAGCTGGATCAGCCGCTATCTTTCGGTTGCCCTTTCACTTCATGGCGGAACATTCTTTTTCGCACGAACGAACCTCATCTCGGAATGGCCTTTACGTTTACTGATAAAGACATTGAACGAATCAAATCAGTCCTCGAAGTCCCGGTGAAATGGGATGGAAAAGTAGCTCGATTTGCTCTATCCAGTAAATTAACCGGTCGGAAGGTAACGCTCGAAATTCATACCCGGGTTCCCGTTCCCGAAGAAATTGACGAGACGGGCATCTCGAATCTGATATCTGTTTATGCAAGTGCGTCCTTTCTTCAACTGCACGCCTGCACAGGATTTATTGCTTCAAAAGATCTCGGGGAAGTTATTTTTGTAGCCAAGACCGGACACGCAGCCAACGGCCTCGTCGTTGAGCGCGCGGTCGGATGTTCCCTTTATGCCAATGTGGATACGCGACTGTTCTCGACTGACTTCACACAACTTCCGCCGGAGTTGATCATGAGCAGTGTGGCACTTTCGATCACGGAAGAACTGTTCGATGACCTCGGGTAAGCAGGCCGAGGTCTCAATAGCGCTTGTAATTGAAAATGTGCCAGGCAAAACGGCCGTGACCGACGCGATTGATCGTTCCCGCATCGAACATCTCGTCAGATTGATACTGGATTCTGAAAACGTACCGTGGAGCCACATCGGCGTCATTTTTTCTACACACGAATTCGTTCGCAATTTGAACAACACCTGGCTGGGTCACGATCACGACACGGACGTTTTGTCGTTCATCATTGATGAAACGGATTCAGGTCTGGAAGGCGAAGTATACGTTGATGTGGAAACAGCCCTGGAGCGGTACGAAGAGTTCAATGCAACACTTCAAAGCGAGTTGGAGCGATACGTTGTGCACGGCGTGTTGCATCTGGCAGGTCACGAGGATTCTGCCGGCCGAGATAAAAATCAGATGCACGAGCTGGAAGATTTTTATCTGACTCAACTGTAAAACCGGCGCAATTACGGAGACCGCTCCACTTTTATTACCGTCGCGGCCGGTCTGTTGTCAGGCCAGCTTCCTGAGCGGTATGACAACTTCCTTGACATATCGAGATGTCATCAGAATATAGAAATGGATATTGGGGAAACCGGCACTGATCAGGTCTTCACATTGTCTCCTGGCCCATGCAATTCCAATGTCGAATACATGTTCATCCTTCGCCGATTCAACTTCCGCGGCCAGCGATTCCGGAATCTGGACATGGAAATTTCGGGGTAATGTCTGAAGCTGAGACTTCCGTGTAAAGATTTTCAGGCCGGGGATGATCGGAACCGTAATTCCGACTTCACGGCATTTTTTTTCAAACTCTACAATTTTCTCGGTGTCGAAACACATCTGAGTCGTGATATAGGCGGCTCCCGCGTCTACTTTTCGCTTCAAATTCAGGATATCCCACGTCAGATTAGGTGCCTCGAAATGTCTTTCCGGATAACCCGCTACTCCAACACAGAAGTCGGTCGCCACCGTATCCATGAGATCTTCCAGATAGTGCCCGGCGTTCATTTCGGAAATCTGACGCACAAGGTCACTCGCATATTCGTTTCGCGTCCGATCACTCAGGAGAGGTTTACGATATCCGTTGTCATCACCACGAAGCGCCATGACATTCTGGATACCGAGATAATTCAATTCGATCAACGCATCTTCACTTTCTTCCCGGGAAAAACCGTAACAAAGAAGATGCGGAACCGTCTCGATTCCGAATCGACCTCGAATGGCCGCACACATTCCCAACGTACCCGGTCGTTTCCTTTTAATGTGGCGCTTCCAGGATCCGTCGGGCTGCTCTTCGTAATAAACCTGGGCGGAATGTGAGGTTACATCGATATATGGCGGGTCGAGTTCAACAAGACTTTCCACAATATCGAGAATGGCCTTAACCGATCCGCCTCGTTTGGGCGGAATGATCTCGAATGAAAATTGAGTCTCGGTTGCGTTGTCAAGTAGTTCGGTAATTTTCATAAGGACCCGTAAATTCCGTCGTGCTGAAAATGATTCCTTCTTGAATCTTTTTTAAACACCAGACACAGTTTTTCCATATAACACCAAGGGTCAGCCTTCCATGATCGCTATCGTATTTTCGACCACCGAGGAAGCAGAACCATTTCTGCAAAAATATGAACGCGGCCGTTTCAGCGGCCTCTCAGAAGGTGAAGCCCATCACGATGACAACTTTCTGGTTTCCGTCCTGGGAATAGGCAAAATAAAAGCAACATTGCGAACTGAACGGTTGCTTTCACACTACAAGGTAACCAATTTGGTTCATGCCGGTACGTGCACATCTCTGGTAAGCGAGCTTGAAGTTGGCACACTCGTTGCGGCACAACAAGTATTCGAAGGTGACCGAATTGAACTGGCGACCCCTTCGTATCCACGCATGCCGCTCTCGGTCCCCTTCAACAAACTGAAGGAAGTAACGCTTGTTACGCAGGATCATACCGTCTCTGGAGCCACCGAGCTGAGCTATTGGCAGCGAATAGCAGATATCACGGACATGACCGGTTATGCCACAGCATATGTAGCCGCAATGCATGGTGTACCGTGTCATATCCTGAAAATTATCTCGGGTCATTCGGGCGTCGAAGATAAACAGCTGCGCAAGACACTCGACAAGGCATACTTGAGTCTGGCAAACTATTTGATCGATAATCTGGGTACGATTCACGACGACTGAGTCATGGCTCGCTCGCGGTGGCTTGGCGCACGGCGCCATGGGGATGCTCAGCTCGCGCCTGGACGGTAGCTTGGCGCTCGGCGCACGGCGCTCGCGGATCGTGTTTAACAGCCCACGGGTGAAATTCGTCAGCGCGTCTGGGCGGGTGCCAGCTGCTCCGTTTCCATGATCGTTCCACTCTGTGTGGCTGATGTATCTCCGCGAAAGTTTGTATCGAGAAGAACAAAAACCAGAAATACGAAAGCGAGCACGAGACCTATCGCAAGTATCAGTGCATTGGTTCCGTTGTCGTATCTGAGTCCCATGAAAATGGCAATCACCAAGGATGCTTTGATGCCTGCTATACACATCGCTACAGGGACGTTGAACGACCCTAAATCCATCTGAGAAGCGGCGACGGTCAGAATGGTCAACATTCCCAGCGTCAAAATGACCGCCGTGAGTGTTTTTATCGGAACGATATGGTGTTCTGCGTGAGACATCTTATGGTTTCTTTGTCTTAATGCCGCGCTAAATGAGATAGAGCAAAGGGAACAGGAAAATCCAGATAATATCAACCAGGTGCCAGTATAGACCCGTCAGTTCAACCGGCGTGTAATAGGCGCTGGAGAATTCGCCCCGTGACACCCGTAACGTTATCCAGGCGATGACACCGATACCCACGATAACATGGAAGGCGTGGATTCCGGTCATCACGAAATAAATACTGAAGAACTGCGCCGCGTATGGAATATTATAGTCAGCATAGTTGTGACCGCCGGCAACTCCGTGCGGGTCAAATGCTGCGCCGGGAAATACACCGTGGGCAAACTTGCCTGTGTATTCAAAGTATTTGATCACCAGAAAAAGAAACGCGAAAACCAGCGTCACCATAAGATTGATGATCACCAGTCGCATATTGTCTTTCTGGGCGAAGTGTACGGCGAGTGCAACCGTGAACGAAGAGGCCAGAAGCACAATCGTATTGATACCCCCCATTCTCCAATCCAGCAACTCGGCAGAATGTGCAAATACTTCCGGGTGCCACGAGCGGAACACGGTGTACGTCACAAACATACCGCTGAAAAGCAGGATCTCCGTGACCAGGAATAACCACATGCCCATTTTTGCCGCATCGAATTGCTGTTCCGACGAGACAAAATGGTGCTCCAGGTGAGCCGGGTGCCCTTCTGCAGAGTGACTTGTCATGGTGCGAAAGTCTGGATGAACGGGTTTATGGGTTTCGTGTGCATCGAGCTTGTAATCGACTATGCCTCTTCCGGTCGGCCGTCGGGTTCAGAGGCCTCTACGCCCGGAATCACTTCTCCATGCTGCCCGTCTCCGGAAGGCACCAATTCAAACATCTCCCGCGCCAGGTGATAATCGTAAGGACCGCGAACAACAATCGGGGTGGCCAGAAAATTATGCGGATGCGGGAGAGCCGCAGCATGAGTCCATTCGAGCGTCAACGCACCCCAGGGATTTGAAGGCGCTTTTTTGCCGTTGATGAGCGACGCCATCATATAACCCAGAATCATGAACAAGGCCGCTCCAAGTATCCATGAACCGTACGTCGACAATTCATGCATGAACTGGAATTCCGGGAGATAATCGTAATACCTGCGGGGCATGCCCCGGCTGCCCATGATAAACTGAGGGAAAAACGTGAGGTTGAATCCTATAAAAACCAATATGGCCGCGATTTTCCCGAGCGTTTCGTTGTACATGCGGCCGGTCATTTTCGGCCACCAGTAATGAATTCCTCCCAGCATTGCAATCACCGTACCTCCCATCATCACGTAATGAAAGTGAGCGACGATGAAATATGTGTCATGAAGGTGGATATCGATCCCAAGAACACCGACCATCACTCCGGAAAATCCTCCGATAGAAAACGTGAACAGGAAAATCAACGCGTATATCATGGGAGTCTTGAAGGATATCGACCCTCGATACATGGTGGTCACCCAGTTGAGCACTTTTACGCCGGTGGGAATTCCGATCAGATACGTTAAAAGAGAAAACACGACCGACGAGACCGCCGACTGACCCGAGACAAACATATGGTGCCCCCAGACCAGAAAGCCCAGGAATGCGATCGCAACAGATGAGAGAGCCACAAACGTATATCCGGACACGCGATGACGCGAAAATGTACCAATCAATTCGGAAATAATACCGAAGGCGGGAAGAATCATGATGTACACCGCCGGATGCGAATAGAACCAGAAAAAGTGCTGGAACAATACCGGATCTCCGCCAAGGGCCGGATCAAATATTCCAATCGAAAGAAATCTTTCGAGAAACAAGAGAACCATCGTGATGCCAATGACGGGCGTGGCGAGCACCTGCACAATGGCGGTCGAATAAATACTCCAGACAAAAAGTGGGAGCCGATTCCACGTCAGGCCCGGAGTCCGCATTTTATGGACGGTGACAATAAAGTTGAGCCCCGTCAGAATCGACGAGAAACCCATTACAAACACGCCCGTCGTGACGAATAAAATGCTGTCCCCGACCCTCTCCGAATACGGCGCGTAAAACGTCCATCCACCGTCGATCCTACCCACAATCAACGCGCTCAACACGATCACGGCCCCTGTGAGATACAGGTAGAAACTGAAGAGATTGAGCCGGGGAAAAGCGACGTCTCGAGCGCCCAGTTGAAGAGGGAGAAAGAAATTGCCCAGTGCAGCCGGAATCGCCGGGATCAAGACGACGAAAACCATCAGGACCGCATGAATCGTAAACGACTGATTATACGCATCGGGCCCCATAATCGTCTCACCCGGCGTCAGCAGCTCAAGACGAATCAGTAACGCAAGAATTCCACCCGCCAGAAAGGCGAGAGAGACTGCACCCAGGTACATCAGACCAATTCGTTTATGGTCTTTTGTAAGGAGCCACGATTTCAGCGAGCGATCGTGATTCAGATAATTAATGGTTTCGTCTTGTGCCATCAAATCTCCAGGAGTCCAGAGATACTCTTATTGTTAAAGGGTTTTGATATACGCGATCAGGCCGTCGAGCTGTTTCTGAGTCAAAGAGCCAAAGGTTGCAGGCATCTGCAGGCCATATCCTTCGACCAATTTCGCACCCGGATCAACGATTGATTCCAGTAAATAATCTTCGTCTGCAATCACCGTGGTGCCATCTGACAGCTTTCTTTCCGATCCGAAAATACCCGTCAATCCGGGCCCGACAGCCGTATCAACGTGACACACATTACACGTGTACTGGTTGAACAACTGAGCTCCCAGTTCCGCCGGAGGCAGATCCTGATTCTGTGTCGCGAGCCACTGCCTGAACTCAGAATCTGTAACCACATGCACGGTAGCCAGCATTGCCGCATGGCTGGTGCCGCAATACTCTGTGCAAAAAACCTGGTAGGTACCGACATCTGTGGCTTCGAACCAGACCGAGGTAACCCTGTTCGGAATCACGTCCATTTTGATCCGGAAAGCAGGGACAAAAAAGCTGTGCAAAACATCCGAAGCGCTCATGTTGAGCTTGATCGCTTTACCCACAGGCACGTATAATTCGTTGGCAGATGTGACTCCGTTATCGTATTCGAATTCCCAGTACCACTGCGCCGCCCGGACGGTAATTTCATAAGAATCCGGCGGAGCGGTATGGAGTTTTACGAACACCTTGAATCCCCACGTGAAGACGATCATGACAAGAATTGTCGGTACAACGATCCACGTCATCTCGAGCCATTTCGGCTCATGGACCGGAGTGGGTACTTCGCTTTCATCGCGGCGCCGAAAGCGGATCCCGAAATAGATCATGGCTCCAATGACAGCAACGAAAATAATCGTGCTGGTATACAACGTGAAATAAAAGAGCGCGTCTACTTCTGCCGCAACCGTAGACATCGCTTCAGGAAGCCATCCCGAGCCATTTTCGCCCATTACCTGTAAGACGTTTTATGATCAAGCAATTCAGTGGCCGTATCAGCCGGTTTCAAACGTACCATTTTCCTGTCTCGCAGCGCAACGCCGTCGCTGTTGTAGTGCCTTCGCCGCTCTCGCCTCCACAAAATCGTCAGTCCCATTACCAGGAGCAGCAACGTAAGCAACCCCGCGATCTTCATCAGGCTCTGGGCATGAATCACGTACGAATTGGCAGAAGCATCATAGCGATAACAATACATGATTATTTTGTCAAACGCGGTCCCCACTTCGCCCTTGGAGGCTTCGACAACCGCACGCCGGACGTCTTTCGTCTGGAAGGTCATCCCGTGCAGGTACCGTGTAATAACGCCGTCGTCCGAAAGAAAAATGAGAGCTGCCGGGTGGGCATATTCCCTGGACGATGCAATCCATTTGAATTGAAAGCCTACAGCATTGGCCAGGAGCAGTATATTTTCTTTGTCTCCCGTCAGAAAATGCCAACCCTCCGCGGCTCCTTCCCTGACCTCTTCCCTCTCTATCCGTCCGAGGTATTTTGCTTTCGAACGGGCGGCCAGATCCGGCGTTTCATCTGCTGCAAAACTGACGGTAATCACATCAAAGTCTGAACCAACGAGCAGTTCCAGCTGCTGAAGGGTTCCCGCAAAACTCTCGAGCATAATGCTGCAGAGCATCGGGCAGTTATGGTAGGCAAAATTGAGCAGTACCGGACGATCGTTTCCCAGATAGGATCCCAGAGCGACTTCGGCGCCATATTCATCCGTGAAGACGAGTTCGGCAGGAATTTTCTCTCCGAGCCGCTCGTCAATTCCAACACCCTTGAATACCGGCGGAATATTCTGTTCCCGGATCTGCTCGGACCTCGGGAGCGAATCCTGCTCGGACCTCGGGAGCGAATCCCGCTCGGACATCGGGAGCGAATCCTGGGCGGAAACGACTTCGGCGCCCACCACGAGAAGCAGCAGTGCCGCCGCGAAGTGACTGAGAATATGACCTTGGGCATTTCGCATTGAGTCAACGCTCCAGTCTTAATTCGGAAGAACCGGATGGCATTGCTGCAGCCTCTTCAATCACCAGACTCATGGCACGGTCGATGGGGATACGATACACTCCCGCATCTTCATCAAGAATTTCAAAGTGCGCCAGTTTCTGCTGCGAACCTGCCCGGGTTTGCCTGAGATTCGGATAGCCTGAATGAGAAACTGCTTCAATGCGAGCTTCTTCGAATCTCAGACCCGACACGCTCACGGCAATCACAACAATGACGGTGACAAGGAACGCAATACCGGCGACGATGCCCGACAATACTCCTGCCGACAGATTTTCGGCTTGAACCTCGAATTCGTCCTGTTCATGGATGAAACTCATTGTGCCGCTTATGTATTCGTGAAATGAAGCGATTCAGACAATTGAGGGTCGTTGTTCGGAACCAGCGAGTGCCGGGACAACCGATACATCACGGCCGCAACCAGAATCCCGAAAAGGCCGATGAACGCTGTGAAATCAACAAGGTGAAATCCGGCATGTTCAGCCTGCGTGGGCATGGCGATCCAGAAAAAATCAAACCAGTGTATACACAGAACCCAGACAGACATGAAGCCCAGCACGGATAGTGTTCGTTTCGCCGGCCTGGATATCAAAGCAAAAAACGGAATCACAAAGTGACCAATCAGTAGAACGGCACTGTAGAGACCCCACCCATGTTCGAATCGGTGGCGATAAAACATCGTCTCCTCTGGAATATTTGCATACCAGATGATCATGTACTGACTGAATGCGATATAGGCCCAGAAAACAATAAACCCGAACATGAATTTTCCAAGGTCCTGGTAGTGCTCGAGGGTGATCGCGTCTTTAAGCATTCCTTTACGACGCAGAGTCAACGCAATGAGAACGGTAAACGCCATGATGCTCAGGAATGAACCTGCGAAAAAATAGACACCGAATATGGTCGAAAACCAGTGCGGGTCGAGAGACATCAGAATATCAAAACTGGCGAAGGACGTCGTTACTGCAGTAACGGCCAGGCCCCATGCGCTCACCTTTCTCTGTTGAGCAGGAATGGAAGGATCCGGATCCACATCCTGTCGAATACTCAATGTATACAGACGGTGGGCCATGTAACTCCATATCAGGAAATATGCAGCAAACCTGGCAAGAAAAAACGGAGTGTTCAGGTACGACTGTTTGCCTGCAAGAATGGGATCGAACGCCTCACTGCTCGGATCATACAACTCCAGATGCGTCCAGTGGTACAGATCGTGCATTCCGAGCAGAATTGGAATGCTCAGCACAGCCAGCAACGGAAACGACCAGATCAACGCTTCGGAAATTCTTCGTATTACGACACTCCAGTAAGCTTTTGTCAAGTGCTGAATGATTACGAAGAACAGTCCTCCGACAGTCAGAGACAAACAAAAAGTCCACCCGATCAGATACGATATGTAAAACCGGGGAGGATCCGTCACCCAGCTGACAAGCGTCATGATGAGAGCCGCGGCACCGATTCCAGCAGGCAACATCCACGACCTTGCCGATCCGGAGAAGCGGTAAGCATCTTCCGCACTCTCGGCAGTGGACTGAACAGGATCCAGGAGCCACAGAAGAGAATTGCTTTTCTTGAGCATATTGGACATAGATCTACGCGTACTGACTTCGCAAAGTGTTATCGTTGACTGTCGGGAACGTCCGCCGCCTTCGCATTCTGGCTTCGCTGGAGTGCGCGAATGTAGGCCACAATTGCCCACCTGTCCGCTACCGGAACCTGTGTGGCATAATTGGGCATACTCCGAATACCGATGGAAATGGCACTGAAAAAGTGACCGTCCGGTGCATCTCGCAAGACATCGGTGTGGAAAGTAGGCGCAGGCACATAACCATAATTGCCCGTCATGATAATGCCGTTACCATCGCCGGCGCTTCCGTGACAGACAGTGCAAAATATTTCATACCTCTCCCGCCCACGCTCCATGAGTGTGGCTGTAACCCTTACCGGATTCGTGACTACCAGATCACCATCGGCAGTTCTTCCGCGGTAAAATGCATCATCTTCCTTGAGGAACCCTCTGGCAACCGTTCCTGCGACGGGGGCCCTCATGGCTCGCGAATCCGCAAAAAAACTGTTCTCTTCCTGGGCTTCAAATTTTTCCTGGAAGTCCATGTTCGGATTGATATGAATCGGCGGATCCGACGAGAGCGATCCCTTGCAGGCACCGAAAAACAGAACACACACTACAACAGCCGCAATGTGCGATAGTCTTCCTCCGAATCTGTTCATGTCTACCGGCATATCCAATGTGTCGTTCGCCATTTTACTCAGCGCTTCCGTGGTCCTTGATGACCTCAATGTGCGTCGCGCCGACGCTCTTAAGAAAAGACTCGGTTGCCTTCAGGCTGAATTTCCCGTCATTTGCCGCTACCGCAAGGAAAAAACCGTCATCTGTAGCCCGCTGGAAATTCTTCGAATAAAAAAGAGGATTGTACGGTCTGGGCAGACCGTTCATCACCAGCATCCCGGCCACTGTCGCAAGCGCAGCAAATAAAATGGTGAGTTCGAACATGACCGGTATGGACGGCTCAATGGCGAAATAAGGTTTCCCGCTGATGTTGATCGGATAATCAATTGCACCGGTCCACCACTGAAGCCATGTACCCAGCGCCAGCCCCATAAATCCACCACCCAGCGTGAAGAATCCAATCTTCGAATTGCCAAGACCCATGGCCCCGTCCATTCCATGGATCGGAAACGGACTGTAGGTATCAAATTTACGATACCCCTCCTCGCGCACATCGAGGGCGGCGTGATAAAGCGCACCGGGATCGGCAAATTCCGCAAGAATTGCGTACGTATTATCGACGTCGCATTCAAATATGCCCATCGTCACCTTGATCTCACTGATCAGTTTTTGAAGCATGATTGCTTATGATTCGATTGAATGTTCGCCCGGTGTCACCCTTACCGAGTGATCTTTTGACTGTCCGTCTCCAGCGTGTTCATAAAAGTGCGGGTCGGCCTGCGGCGTTACGCCTTTTACCTCGGCCACGGCAACCATCGGAAGGAATCTCAGGAAGAGCAGAAACAGCGTGAAAAAGAGTCCGAATGATCCTACAAACGTGAGCACATCGACCGTCGTCGGCGTGTAATAATCCCAGGATGACGGAAGAAAGTCCCGATGCAGGGAGATGACGACGATTACAAACCGTTCAAACCACATCCCGATATTGACAAGAATCGAAACCACAAACATGAACGGAATGCTTCGACGGAGTTTTTTCACCCAGAAGAACTGCGGGACCAGCAGGTTGGCAGACATCATGGTCCAGTAAGCCCATGCATATGGCCCGAATGCCCTGTTAATGAAGGCATATTGCTCGTAAGGCACCTGAGAATACCAGGCGATGAAAAATTCCGTGATGTAGGCGAACCCCACCATCGAGCCTGTGAGCAGAATAATCATATTCATTCGCTCGAGGTGTTTGATCGTAATGATATCCTGAATCCCGAATATTCTGCGGGCCACGACGAGCAGCGTAACCACCATCGCGAACCCGGAGAATATTGCTCCGGCTACGAAATAGGGCGGAAATATGGTTGTGTGCCAACCCGGAAGGATGGACACCGCGAAATCAAATGACACCACTGAGTGCACCGAAAGCACCAGAGGAGTGGCCAGGGCAGCCAGCAAGAGATACGCCTTCTCATAATTACGCCAGTGACGATTCGCACCGGTCCATCCCATCGCAAGCAGACCCATGACCTTCTGGCGAAGTTTATTCGTCGTTCGGTCCCTGAGGGTCGCAAGATCCGGAATCATACCCACGTACCAGAACATAAACGAAACAATGAAATAAATGGACACGGCAAACACATCCCACAACAGAGGACTCCGGAACTGAGGCCACATTTCCATCTGGTTCGGAATGGGAAGCATCCAGTAGGCGACCCACACGCGTCCGACGTGAATTCCGGGAAATACAAGGGCGCAGATCACCGCGAAAATGGTCATCGCCTCTGCCGTCCTGTTTATCGCGGTTCTCCACTTCTGCCTGAACAGAAACAGAATGGCCGAGATCAGCGTTCCGGCGT
>JACZYD010000030.1 GCA_022571255.1 Bacteroidota bacterium | reverse complement strand
GAAACCGATCTCGGTGCGTACGACCCCTATCTCGTTCGCAATTTGGGAAGGCTTTGGCGCGAACGGTTCTTGGTGCCAAAGCGTGACAAGCTGCTGAGTCGCCTTGTGTTCAGGGCCCTTGAAATCGCCTATCACGCGGCGTCAATGACGAATCGGAACGAGGCGTCGCTGAACGACTACGGTATGCAGGTAGCGCTTTGGGTCACAGCTTTGGAGGTCCTCGCTAGGCCATCTCGCGGCAACGTGTCCCAACACAAGGTTCTGGCGCTCTTGGAGGAGTCGCAATGGGACGACCCCCGGTTGAGATCCCGGCGATACACCCTTCGGTTCAAGCAACGCGGTAGTTGGAAGTTCGAGAGACGAAGACAATGGATCGAAATCAGGCGCGGTCTATGTTTTCCGATATGATGGATCCTTATGGCTTAAAGAACAGAAATTGCTGGCGAGCGATGCATTGGTTGGTGATCGATTTGGCTCCAATGTGTCAGTAGATGAGGGACTCGTGCTGATTGGTCGCAATCTCGATGACGCAGAAGGCGGTGACCTTGGAGGCGCCTATATTTTTCGGTATAACGGAAATTCATGGATCGAGGAACAGAAGTTAGTAGCAAGTGATGCTGAAGGGGGCGACCGATATGGAGGGTCTGCTGTATGGCTGAGTGGAAACGTGGCCTTGGTTGGTAGTCATCTCGATGGAGGGATCGGTAATCATCATGGTTCTGTCTATGTATTTCGCTTTGATGGCAGTGCGTGGATTGAAGAACAGAAGTTGATGCCCGGCGGAGAACAATTTGGTCGAGGTGCGTCGATCAACGGTGATTTGGTTGTAATCGGAGGAAGTTCTGAGATGGCGGTAGTTTTCCGATACGACGGTACGAAATGGACTCAAGCTCAAACACTTGCAGCCGCAGATGGAGAAGCGGTCGGCGAGTTTGCTCATCATATATCCATTAGCGGTAGTGATGTGATGATTAGCCGTGCCACAGACAATGAGGGCTTTGGAGCAGCTTATATATTTGACCTAGCGGAATCCGTATCGGTGGAAGAACCATTAAGCCTAGGACTACCCGCGCTTAGACTAATGGACATTTACCCCAACCCGTTTTCGGAAAGTGTTTCGGTTCACATCGTCGTCCCAGAGACAGAGTACATCAGATTCGAGATTTTCGATATTTCTGGTCGTCTGATATACCGCGCCGCCGAAAGGGTATTCTTTCCCGGCGAACATATCCTTAAATGGGTTCCCGGGACTGTCTCTGGAGGACTTTACTTCTTTCGATTACACACTGATCGGCAAGTTTCGACTTTGCGCGCCGTATTAATTCGATAGGGAGTCCCTATTCCAAATGGGGTTGAAACAGCAAAAACCTGCTCACAAACTCCGAGGCCCAAACGCGCTTCCTTTTTTACGCGTCTGGGTCGGGTGGGGTCAATCTGTAGACCACGGTCGATTTCTGGGTTACGTTTTCCCACTCCGCGTGTTTAAATCGGAAAGAGGTCACGTTTTTAAGCGACCTTATTTCAGGAGAACCATCTTCCTCGTCTGACTACGCCCAGCAGCGGTGACGGTGTAGAAGTAGATACCAGAAGGGAGACCTGTCGCTTCGAAGGTTATCTCGTGTTCCCCGCTCGTTTTGAACCCTCGCTCCAGTATTCTAACTCGCTTTCCGAGCAGGGAGTAGACTTCTATCAAGACATCAGATGAAGAGGCCAGCATGAATCGGAATTTCGTGGTGGAAGAAAATGGATTTGGATACGCGCCTTCTACTCGGAAATCTTCCTGAGAAGGCAGATCCAAGTTTTCTCTAGATGTGGAAATAAGGTTTAGATTGTACGCATATGCCGCACCCACTCCATGGTCGGGGCAGCCTATCAGCACCATGTGTCCCGACATCGCTACCGATGATCCACACTCATCGTTATCCTGTCCGTCTGAAGAAACAAATTTGAAGGTTTCAATGAACTCGTTTCCCGTGTCTTCGAACAAGTATGCGTTGCCAGATCGAAATCCGTTGTCGTGAGCACGAAATGATCCGACGACAATCTCATCTCCACTTATCGACACAGACCGTCCGAATTGATTGCTGGTTCCGGGGTCACTGGCGGTCATCATTTGCTTTTGATTCCAGCGAGAGCCGTCAAAACGGAATACGTAAACCGATCCAGCGTTGTAGCCAGCGAATTCGAATTCGGGAATCTCAATTCTCTTGGAAGGTGCGCCGATTACAAGAATATTATCGTCTACCGAAACGGAGTAACCAAACCTATCTGTTCTCCCACGATTCTCGGCGAGAAGTTGTTGTTCCAAATTCCAAGATGCTCCATCATATCGGTACACATAGACGGTTCCATCTCTAATGCTATCATTAGGTACACTGTACGGGCTGCTCACGATCGCAATTTGCTCCCCTAAAGCGACCGAGGATCCGAATCTCCTAGCGGTTCCCGGCAATTTCTGACTTAGAATCCAATTAGCGCCGTTGTGTCTATATATGTATGCAGCACCTCGTGTTACCCCATTCTCTTTTTTAAGCGGCACACCCACAATTGCTATGTCACCGTGTATGTCTACAGAAAGGCCAAATGCGTCGCCAATTTCTTGATCCGGGGCTTTGAGCCATCCCTCCCAAACCCATTCCGTCCCGGAATATCGGTATATAAATGCCGCACCGGGGCCGGAATGCGCGTCAGGTGTTGTAGGGGCGGAGTAAGCGCCGACAATAATGTGTTCTCCGTCTGTCGCCACGGCATAGCCAAATTTGTCACCATCAAATCCGATTTTCGCGACAAGGACAGAATCTTCGAGCAAGCCGCTATCCCTTCGATAGATGTAAATAGCTCCGGGTCCGTTGATAAAGTCGGACGGTGCATGGTTGGGGCTGCCGACTACTACGAACTGGTTACTAATTGCCACAGACTGGCCGTATCCTGCCCCGGCGAGGGAATCAAAGGCAACTAGTTTTTGTTCGATCTGGCTGAATGCAGAACTTGCCCCAAAGAAAGCACACAGAAACAAATACGCCCAACCCACTCCAATATGTCGCATTCGAACCATATAGGCTGACGTGTAAATATGATCAACCCTCAGCACCAGAATTGGCCGTACTAATCGTCAAGCTATTAAGAGTAACGAATCGTTAAGCTGGTAACGAGTGAAAAAGGGGTGCACGGTTTTCACAGTCTCTTTCGCATGGTAAGATGCGCCATTTCCCAAACTCCTGAAAAACCGCCGACATTTTCGGAGGTCCAAGCGAACGCCCCCGTACGGGTGGCTCGCGGGTAGTGTGGGGTCCGAATTATTTCTTGGTTACGTTTGCTCTGGAGATGGGTCTATATCAGAAAGGGCAATGAGAAGAGCATATTTCCGGGCACTGTAAATTATCGCCGACTTGGCATCGGCAGTTGCTGTGCGATTGTACCGGATTGTTGAGGAGTCTTATTTCCGGCAGTAGTAGGACCGGCCTGTACGTAGTGGTTCCGGGGACGGTGAATGGCCAGAAAACAGGTCCGAAAATCATTCTGTCTTGCACCATTCTTGCACGGAAATTATACAGCTATCTATAAAGCGGTATAATAGACTCATACGGGCTGAAAACGATATAAAATAGCTTGTGTTAAAATGCTGGGTGTATAATTCGTAATGAGCAGGTCAGCGGTTCGAGTCCGCTCATTGGCTCAGGAAAAAACGCCGCGCATGAAGCTATTGTGGCTGATTACGGGGCGTTTCTTGATTCGGTGAAATCGATTAAAATTCGTCCATGCAAGATATATGCAAGACGATTTTATCTTCGGGCCGCTCCTTGAGCGACTCACACAATTCTCTTCTTGGACTCAGATTCATTCGTGTCCTCATTCTCTGAATCGCGCGGGTCGTGACCGTCCGGTAATTTGGACTTAGACCACTGAGAATATGAAGGAAACAAAAGCCTCAGGTGGGTAATATTTATAATGAGGCAATTCGGTTGTCCGAATCCGGAGAGATGACGGTGGGTGATCCGGACAGGAGTGCAACAAGGCTGCACATACGTTATGGTTTCACGGGGGCGGTGTCTTTTGAATTACTCCGTCGCCGAACCGCTGGTTTGTCGGTCTTTATAAGATATTTATCGGATGTTATCATAATATTTGATAATATACAGTAACAATGATATAAACTTAGCAAACCCCCCTTTTTTGACCTGTGAGACCGACTGACAATCCATATAGCCCCGGTGCAGGATCGCCTCCCCCGGAACTGGCCGGGCGCGATGATTTGCTGAGCCGAGCCTCCATCGCGATTCGACGAATTCAGAGGGGTCGACATGCTCAGGGGCTGTTCCTCCTCGGTCTACGTGGAGTGGGAAAGACAGTATTGCTGAATCGAATAAATCAAATTGCAGAAGAACTCGGCTGCCATACAGCGCTGTTTGAAGCCGACGGTCAGTCTTCACTTCCTGACCTCTTGACACCCCAAATCCACCGATTACTTTTGAGAATGGACCGACGTGAGCGCGTCGCTCACGAAGTCAGAAACGCGTTCGCACAACTACGGGGCTTTGCCGCTGCATTCAGCGTAAAATTCGCAGATTTTGAAATCGGATTGAGCGAACAGTCAAGCAGTGGAGATTTGACGCTGGATCTATCCGACCTTCTGATTTCCGTTGCCGAGGCTGCGAAAGTCCGCCAGACCGCCGCCGTCATCCTGATTGACGAAGTGCAGTTCACCACAAAGGAAGACCTCAGCGCGCTGGTCGTTGCAATGCACCAGATCGCGCAGAGACAACTACCCCTGATACTGATCGCCGCCGGGCTTCCGCAGCTTGCCGGGCTCGCCGGTGAAGCCAAATCATACGCCGAACGGTTGTTCACCTATGAACAAATCGGAAAGTTGACGCCGGAAAAATCGCGTGAGGCCCTTGTCCTCCCGGCGGAAGAAGAAGGAGTACGATTCGAGACCGAGGCCGTGGACCTTATTCTACGCGAAACCGAAGGATATCCATTCTTCCTGCAGGTTTGGGGGTCATACGCGTGGGATGTCGCCAGGCAATCCCCGATCACTGTCGCCGATGCCAGGCGAGCATCAGAAAAATCAATCGCTTCGCTGGACAGCGGATTCTTTAAAGTCCGAACCGACAGACTTACAGCTCGGCAACTGGAATACGTTGTGGCGCTTGCTTCGGTAGAATTTCTACCGGCGTCATCGACAGAGGTAGCGCAGATTATGCGTATATCGGTCAGCGATGCTGCTCCGATCAGGAGTACCGTGATCAAGAAAGGTGTCGTCTACAGCCCTGCGCGCGGGCGGGTGGACTTCACTGTTCCGAAGTTTGCCGACTATATCAAGCGCAATCTGATTTAAACCCCGAAGACGAACGGGTTGAAGACGCCGCCGCCAGAGCAACCACGGTTGAACCCGAGAAATGAGGAGCGGGAGCCGTTCTTCTAATCGCCGCCGGGGAGAAATTCAGGTGTGAGGCGTTTGTTCGTCGCCTGTTCAAACCCATAGGCGATGCGCAGCAACGTTTCTTCACTGTACGCCGCGCCGAATATCGACAGGCCAACAGGCAGGCCGTCTACGAAACCCATCGGGACCGTCACATTCGGATATCCACTCACCGCCGGGAGCGACGAACTGGAGACCGCGTCCGACCAGTCGTCGCCGTTCTCCAGGTCAATTTTACGTGCCGGCCCGTTCGTAGGCGCGATCAGGGCGTCCAGATGATATTTGTCCAGTGCTCCGTCGATGGCCCCGCGTGCCAGGGTTTTGCTTTTGTCGAGAGCGTCCAGATATACCCTGTCCGTAAGAGGTCCCTTCTTCTCTGCGCGGAGAAACCGCTCCTGACCAAAATAAGGCATTACAGCCTCGCTGTTGGCCTCATTGAAAGCGATCAGGTCGGCCAGCGTACTCATTCCGTTGGGCGATCCATGACCTTCCAGATACACACGGATATCGTTCTTGAATTCATAATTGAGTACCTCGCCCTCTGCCTTTCCGATGCCTTCGATATTCTCCAGCTCTGTCGGATCAACGATTTCGGCACCGGCGGACCGGAGCGCATGAATGGCCGCCTCATAGAGCGCTTCGACCTCGGGATTGTGTTCCGCGCCGGAGTAATCCCTCCAAACACCGATTCGCACGTCGGTCAGGTCGCCGTTGGATAACGCCGCAACATAGTCCGGATTCTCATCCGGAAAGGTGACGGACGCCGGATCGTCCGGGTCCCGTGCCACCATAGCTTGCAACAGGGCCGCCGCGTCTTTTACGGTCCGTGCCATCGGACCCGCCGTATCCTGGCTGTGGGCAATCGGGATGATTCCGTCCCGGCTTACGAGTCCCAGTGTGGGCTTGATGCCGACAATTCCGTTGATTCCGGACGGGCACATGACAGAACCATCCGTTTCGGTACCCACACCGAGCAGCGTCAGATCCGCCGACACAGCCACCGCCGGCCCGCTCGAAGATCCGCATGGCCCCCGATCCAGCACAAAAGGATTTCTGGTCTGTCCGCCCTCGCTGCTCCAACCGCTCGTGGAATTCGACGAGCGGAAATTGGCCCACTCGCTCAGATTCCCCATGCCCAGAATGACTGCACCGGCCTCGCGCAGCCGTGCGACAAAAAAGGCGTCCCTTCCGGGTCTGTGTCCCGCAAGCGCCAGGGAACCCGCGGTGGTCGATATGGAATCGCGGGTATCGATGTTGGCCTTCAGGAGTACCGGAATTCCATGCAGAAGTCCGCGCCTCCCGGAAGTCTTCCGCTCCTCGTCCAGTGCGGCGGCGGCATCGAGCGCACCGGGATTCACTTCGAGGACTGCGTTCAACATCGGCCCGGCATCGTCCAACTCTTCGATGCGATCCAGGTAATACTGCGTGAGCGATACCGCCGTCAGCGCGCCGGATTCCATGTGTTTCTGTGCCGATTCCAGATCCAGATCACGTAATGCAGCTGTGGTAAGGGGCTCGGCGGTCGGGGGTTTACATCCGACCAGGAAGAGACAAATGGTGAGTACCACAAGGGCTTCGCATTGAATCGATGCAAGGGAATGAACTGCTTTCATCGGTGATGGTCTGTTAATCAGGGTTCCTGGTTTCATCATGATTCGTCAAATTGTCTGCAGGCGGAGGAAAGAGGCGGTATGAATCGGTCGCCCGGTGAACAATGCCCATCCCGCCCCGATCAAGCTCGGCGGTGATCGTGTAATGTGATAAGGATTTACCGACCATGAGAGTCTAATGTTGCCGAGGAAACCAATGATCGTGAACTGGTTTCGAAATTGCAACGAAGAAAGGTGCCTCTCCGAATTTGAGGCGGGGAATAACAGATCGGCTACAACGCAGAATACGAACCCGTTCTTGACATTGGTTTCAACCAGAATTGCATCATTCCTGCAAAAAATGTTCTCTAACGTATTTGTTTTCTATTCACGACGTGAATAAATATCATTCACACCATGAATAATTTACACCTGCTTCCACGATCGGTCACAGCGGCGCGGGAGGCAAGACTGCGCGTCATGCCGGCCGTGGTGGGCTTCCGACTCCTTCTACCGACCTGCAGAACCAGTCGGCTCGCAGCATCTGGTTCGAAGGATATGTCCGGACGTATCTGGAGCGAGATTTGCTGGAGTTGTCTGCGGTGGCGTCTCTTCCGGACTTCAGACGCCTGATGCGGGTCGCCGCAGGCCGGATCGGGCAGATGCTCAACCAGTCAGAACTCGGCCGAACCGTTGGTCTCCCGCAACCCACGGTACACCGGTATCTGAATCTGATGGAGACGAGTTACATGCTCATTCGTCTCCCCGCTTATGCGGTCAACCGAACGAAACGTCTCGTAAGAACCCCGAAACTTTACTGGGGGGACACGGGACTGGCGCTGCACTTGGCGGGCCAATCAGACCCGGATGGCCGTCATCTGGAAAATTTGATTCTCGGTGATCTGATGGCTTCTCCCTCTTGAGATCAAATCGTCCGCCACACCACGCGTGCGCGACTGCAAGGGAATGGAGTCCTTCCTCAACGAATACCCTGACTCCTCAGGACACGGTATCCTGATTCATACCGGGGAAGAGCTTCGGTGGCTCACGCCGCGTGTCCTTGTGATGCCCTGGTGGCGCGTGAAATAGTCGTCACGGGTGGTGTACAGACGGGTTGTTATTCATCATCTACAGAATAATCGTATGATGAAAGAATTTCGATCACGTCGTCCGGCCCCATACATTCTGGAAAGACAATCAGGTTCTGGGCGTCTGATCTTGCACTTGGAACAATGAGACCTGGAATGCCGAGCCAGTGCACTGCTTCGCCGAGTAACTGAGAAGATGTGAATGGGTCACCGAGAAGATCTGTTCTCGATATTCCTTGTGACGATAACTCGTCTCCTTTTTCGAGAACAACTATTCGGCTCAAGGAAATCCGGAGACCGTTTAGCACTCTTTTTTTCCTTATCTGTACGGGTTCCCGCGACAACAAATACTCGATTTCTTTAATTGCCGTTTCCTCTTCAAGCGAACAATAAAGTGTTTCCTGACCCGGTGGATTCCAGCGCGCGCCGCGCATGTTGGCTTTCAGTGGTTCAGTAGCCCCGACTACAACTCGCCATGCCTCGCCCGTCCATCGGTTGACAGCGGCATTTTCCAGAGCATCCAGTAGTCGCGGGTCAAACGTCATTCGTCACTCTCGATTCCTAGATATATGCGGCCGATTGAAGACGATCGATCAATTCCAGGACTTTTTCAATTTTGTTATCGGCGATGAAGTCCGCAGGAGACTTTGAGTCCAGGTCTGGGTGTGGACTGAAGAGCCACAGTCGCGCCTCGTCAGGCTCATAAATAGCCGATAATTGATCTGCCAGCCAGTCCAGTTTTAACAGGCGATCCAAACTGCCAGGTTGCGGCGATGCTTTGCCGGTTTGCCATCTTGAAACGGTCTGGGGTGTCGTGCCCAAGAGTTGCGCGACTTCACGTGCTGAGATACCGCCGCAGTTCTTAATGCTGTTCAACTTTCTTGCTAAAGCAGTTGACATGACTGGAAGATGTTTAGGACGAGTCTTTGACGTTTCGAACATTATGGTTTTAAACGCCATGGTTTTAAACACTGTGGTATAAACATACTCATTAACACTGTGTTTCAACATGTTTATGAGTATGTTTATTATTATTTCAATTGAAAGATGGCCTTCAACGCTCAAATAAGAGTATCCTGGGTTCAGTAGGAGAGATGTCAACCCTGCTTCGTAACGAATCGACCATGCCGCTTTAACAGATCTTCCTATGCAGCGACCCTGTTCGTGATGCCTTTCGTGCTGCCCGCCATTTTGTACGCGACCTGTATTTGCCGATCTTTCACCAGTGCGCATCCCCGATGCGATTGCCATTCACGTTAGGAGGATCAAATGAAACAGTCCAGACGCCGGTTTCTTAAGACAAGTACGCTTGCGGCATCTGCGGCAGGTCTGTATCCGTGGATTGCCGGGCCAGCCGGGGGTGCGATCGCGGCCGACCGAACGGGCAGATCTCCGAACGAGCAGCTTTCTTTCGGCGTAATAGGTTGCAATGGAATGGGCTATTCGGATACCCGATCGCTGTTGAAAAACAAAGATGTACGCTGTCTGGCACTATGCGACGTGGACGAGAGCGTGCTCGATCGGCGCACGAAAGACCTGGAAGAGGCAAGTGGAATCCGACCGACGACGTACAAGGATTATCGGAACTTGCTCGAAAATCCAGACCTCGATTTTGTGGTGATCGGGACGCCGGATCACTGGCATTGCCTGATGATGGTGCACGCTCTGGAAGCCGGAAAACATGTGTATCTGGAAAAACCGTTGGCCAATTCGATTCACGAATGCGACGTGATGCTGAGAGCCGCCGCCCGGCACGACCGGATCGTCCAACTGGGTCAGTGGCAGCGCAGCGGGCCGCACTGGAGGCAGGCGGTCGATTTTGTGCAGTCCGGTCAGTTGGGCAAAATTCGGACGGTCAAGACATGGGCCTATCAGGGATGGATGAAACCGGTCGAAATCCTCAAAGACTCGGCCGTGCCCGACGGAGTCGACTATGACATGTGGCTGGGACCCGCACCAACGCGCCGGTTTAACAGAAACAGATTCCATTTCAATTTCCGATGGTTTTGGGATTACGCCGGAGGTTTAATGACCGATTGGGGGGTTCATATCATTGATTACGCCCTCTACGGAATGAATGCAGACTATCCGCGGAGCGTGATGGCGAGCGGCGGCAAATTTGCCTACCCCGACGACGCATCAGAGACCCCGGATACACTGACGGCGGTTTTTGAGTTTGATGATTTCACGATGGTCTGGGAGCACGCGACGGGAATCGACCTGGGTCCGTATGGCAGAACGCATGGCGTGGCGTTCATCGGGAATAATGGTACGCTCGTCGTTGACCGGGCCGGGTGGGAGGTGATCGCCGAAGACGAACCGGGCTCCGAATCGGGTACCACCGTTCTGAAAATGGACGTTCCCGCGCCGGTCGAGCGTGAGGGTAGTGATCTGGACCGACACACGCAGAATTTCATTCAGGCACTTCGCGGTGAAGCGAATGTCAACGCAGGAATTGATGTGGGTCACAAAGCCGCTGTCGTCGCTCACATGGGGAATATCGCTTTCAAGGCCGGGCAGAAATTATTCTGGGATGGTGGCCGGTTCAAGCGAAATGACGATGCGAACCTGCTGATTCAACCGAACTATCGCGCCCCGTGGTATCTGCCGATTTATTAAGCCCTTAAAACCTCTTGATTCCATGCAACACCATAAAGAATTCCATTACCACGTTCTGGTACCTATACTGCTCGTGCTCATTTTTTTACCCGATGCCGTAAGAGGCCAGCCCAATATGGATGTCGAATGGAAACCGGAACTGACCGAAGTCTGGGAGCCTGTGCCCCCGATTGTCACTCCGGGAGATGGAATGAATCCGCCCTCAGACGCCGTCATTCTGTTTGACGGGAAGAACCTCGACCAATGGAAGAGTAATGATGGAGGCGAGGCCGGCTGGGATGTCAGCGGCTGCATCATGACCGTTACCGCGGGCGCGGGAGACATTCATACGACTCGCTCGTTCGGTGACGTGCAGCTGCATATCGAGTGGAGAACTCCGGCTGAGGTAGAAGGTGAGGGGCAGGGCCGCGGAAACAGCGGCGTTTTCCTGCAGGATCAATATGAAATACAGATCCTGGATTCTTTCGACAACGCGACCTACTCGAACGGGCAGGCCGGAGCGTTATACAAACAGCATATCCCGCTGGTCAATGCCAGCCGGGGTCCGGGCGAGTGGCAAACGTACGATATCATGTTTCTGGCACCCGTGTTTTCTGAGGACGGCAAACTGGTTCGCGCGGCCTTTGTCACGCTGATTCACAACGGCGTTCTGATTCAGAATCACGTCGAACTACGCGGGCCAACGCTCTACATTGGGTTGCCGACGTTCACGGCTCACGGGCGTTTGCCCATCCGTCTGCAGGATCACGGGAATCCGACCAGTTTCCGCAATATCTGGGTGCGCGAAATCTAAGGTCAGTCCGGCCATCTCTCTTGGAATCAGGTGGCCGAATCGACTACGTCGCCAACTGCGGCCGGATTCAGTCGTCTGTAATCCAGGGACCACTTTCCGGCTCCGAACAGAAGAATCACGGACAGCAACACCAACGAAAGGCTGGACAGTTCAAGCGACTGATTGGCCGTGGCAAATCCGTGACTGAAATCCACAAAAAACACGGCCACCACGAGAACCGGGATCTGGATGAAGGCGGCCAGCCTGGAAAAAAAGCCGATCAGGAGTAAGAGACCGCCAATCATGTGGGCCGCAATGGCATAATACATCGTCCAGTCAACGGCTCGGTCCCCTGCGAGTGCGATCATCGCATCATTGTCCAACGCAAACCAGATCCCTCTGATCAGGAGCGCTGCGCCCAGAAACATTCGGATAATATCGAATCCGGCCGAGTTGTGAGACCATTGCCAGGCGTGTATCCGAGCACGCCGCGATTCTGGAGAAGGACTTTCAATCATGAGTAATTCTAAACCGTTAGTTCGGGTAGATGCGTCCAGCGAGGTTCACCCTGAGGCTTGAAGTTTCTGGTCGCGACAAAATGATATCCGTGGTGAAAATTAAGCTTGAATTTTCCGCCGCCATAGTTCTCAGCCAGAAATCCCATAGGATCGTTCAACAGGTCAAACATGGTGGCAGAGTCAAACCGTGCAAGTGTTTTAAATCGTACTGATCCTCTCCATGGTTCCTGAACCAGGAGTGTTACGTAAGAGTCACCCAGAGCCGAAATGAAGGTTGCCTGAAGCGTTTCGTCGTCAGGATCCGGAGAACCGGTACGCGCCAACTCTTTCCGTAAATAATTCTCGTACAGCAGCCAGACCCAGTCCATCATGCCCCCGCGATTTCGTTTGCCGTGTCGCCGGCTGCGTCGCCCGCCGTGTCGCCAGATACCCCAACGGCTGCGTCGCCCGTTACGCCGCCGGATACCCCAACGGCTGCGCCGCCCGATGCGCCGCCGGATACGTCGACTGCGGCGTCGTCCGCTGCGTCGTCGCCGCGTAATGCCCAACCGAAGAACAGAAAGAAAAACGACAGTATGAGAATCAATATCCCGCCGACCGCGCCCAGTTCACCCACCGAGACCTCAAACGGAAGACTCCGCAGTCCAATATAGAGCAGCACGGAGGCCGCGCCGAATATAACCGAGTATCGAACTACCGTGCCCAGCCGCGCCATATTCGCATCATGAAATGATTGTGCACTTTCGCCTGCTGCCACACCGGTGGGTGAATCGGCGGCTTCGGCCTTTTCGCTCGCCGTCTGCCGCCTGGCTACCGCCCAAGTGGAAACCATTTCCCTGTAAGCGCCCGCCTGTTCCTGGTCCTGCGCCAGAGCCGACCGCGCCCGGCCGGGAGAAAATATCAGGTAATTGATCGAATATTTTCCGGATCCGAATACCAGAAAAATGATCAGCAGGACGAGAACCAGGGACGAGAGTTCGAGTGACTGGTTGGGCAAAAATAATCCGCCCTGCAACAATGCGATGAACACAGCGCCGACAAGGACTGGAATCTGAATCAGTGCGGCAATTCGTGTCAACAATCCTGCTGCCAGCATCAGGCCGCCCATCAAATGCGCCAGTATCGCCGCATAATACATGAGCGACGGTAGAAGATAATCCATCTCGCCGCCCGCCACGATGTCCATGACGGCGGACGAATCTGACACGAAAAGTAATCCGCGAATAAAAAGGGCGACACCGAGAAAAATCCGGATGACGTCCAGCGCGACATCGTCGTGCGTTTTACCCAGTTCAAAGAAGGTAACGTGATCGCGCATATACTGGCTCAATGGGACTCGGTGTTTCTGGCAAGTTCTGTGGCGGTAGGACGCGCCGACCAATGTACGCGGATTGTACCAACTATCTCAAGTCTGCTCTGCCCGTTGCAGATGATTGTTCAAATTTTTGCTCCTTTCTCTCAATTTGCATATTATTAATAATCAATTCATACGTCGATTCAATCTATCGATCGAGAAATACTTTTTACCGAACGTAACCCACAGACCATGCGAATCTATTTGCGTAACGCCATAGCCGTTACTGTTGTCACACTGATCATCTCCGGTTGCGGAGGAGATTCAGGTTCAGACCCATCAACTCCCGCGCCGGCTGCCACAACTTCGGAGGCGACGGCGGATGCAGCTCCGCTCGGATCGGCTTCGATTACCGGATCGATCTCCTTCTCAGGCACCGCGCCGACTCGAGCTCGAATTCGCCAGGATAGAGAATGCACGGCTTTACACGAAGCACCCGTTCTCTCGCAGACCGTGATCGTGAATGAAAATGGTACACTGAAGAACGTTTTTGTCTATATCAAAGATGGTCTCGGTGAAAGAACATTCGCAGTACCGGCCGAAGAGGTCGTGATGGACCAGAATGGATGTGTTTACGCTCCGCATGTGTTTGGAATTCAGGTTGGTCAGACGCTGAAAATCCTGAACAGCGATCCTTTCATGCACAATCTGCATACGCTGCCGGAAAAAAACCGCTCGGCCAATGTCGCAATGCCAAAGCAGGGCGATGAGAGAAAGCAGACATTCAGGGTCGCGGAAGTCATGGTGAAAATCAAATGCGACGTTCATCCGTGGATGAACGCATACGCCGGCATCCTGGATCATTCGTATTACGATGTGTCGGGCGATGACGGTGCGTTCACGATCGATGAATTACCGCCAGGCACCTATACGATCGAAGCGTGGCATGAGGAGTATGGAGTGGCCACACAAACTGTCACCATTGGCGACGACGAAGCGACGACGATCGAATTTGACTTTGGAGCCGGAGCCTGATGCTTCAAGGTGCAACGCGGCATTTCCCACCCTGCCAAAACGTATGACGAATACTGAGCACGACGTTTCGGGACACGCTCATCATGAGCTGTCCTTTATAAGAAAATGGATCTTTTCGACAGACCATAAGGTCATCGGGATTCAATACGGCCTGACGGCGCTTCTATTTCTGTTATTCGGCTTCGGGCTGATGTTGTTGATGCGCTGGCAGTTGGCATATCCGGGAGATCCGGTGCCGCTCATCGGATGGTTATTCAGCGACGAACAGATGCCGGGTGGTGTCATGCTTCCCGAGTTTTACAATCAACTGGGAGCCATGCACGGGACGATCATGGTGTTTCTGGGGGTTGTGCCGCTCGCGGTCGGAGCCTTCGGGAATTATATCGTGCCGCTGCAGATCGGCGCGCCGGACATGGCGTTTCCGAAACTGAACATGGCCAGCTACTGGGCTTATTTCCTGGGCGGCGTGGTCATGCTGGCCAGTTTCCTGGTTCCCGCCGGAGCCGCAAAAGCGGGATGGACTTCGTATCCGCCGCTTGCCGACATCGAGACGATGGGTCAGACGATGTGGCTCTTCGGTATGGTTTTCCTGATTACCTCGTCGCTTCTTGGAGCTATCAACTTCCTGACGACCATTATTCAGTTGCGTACGGAAGGCATGACGTACATGCGGATGCCGTTTTTCACGTGGGTTCAGTTTGTCACTGCCTTTTTGCTTCTGCTTGCATTTCCTCCGCTGGAAGCTGCGAGTGTGCTGCAGCTTTTCGACCGACTCGTCGGGACGAGTTTCTTTCTTCCCAGCGGCCTCGTGGTGAGCGGTGAAGTGCTCGATGTAAGCGGCGGAGGCAGTCCGCTTCTGTGGCAACATCTGTTCTGGTTCCTGGCCCATCCGGAGGTGTATGTGCTCATTCTTCCTGCAATGGGGATCGTCGGCGAGATTATCGCCAATAACACCAGAAAACCTCTCTGGGGTTACAAACTGATGATTTATTCGATCATCTTTCTTGGTTTCATGTCTTTCATCGTGTGGGCGCATCATATGTTCATTACCGGAATGGGCACTGCTTTGAGCGCATTTTTCCAGATCACCACGATGATTATTTCCGTTCCATCGGTCGTTTTGTTGTCCGGGTTGTTTTTGTCGCTCTGGGGCTCGTCGTTGCGATTCACGACTCCCATGTTATTTGCCCTGGCCTTTCTTCCCATGTTCGGAATCGGAGGATTGACCGGTTTGCCGCTGGGATTGGCACCCACCGATATTCCCCTTCACGACACCATGTACATCATCGGTCACTTTCACTACTTGGTGGCTCCGGGTACCATTCTGGCCCTGTTCGGGGGTATCTATTACTGGTTTCCGAAAGTGACAGGACGCCGGATGAACGATGTCCTGGGAAAGATTCATTTCTGGGGCACATTCATTTTCATGAATGGCATTTTCATGCCTATGTTCATTCAGGGGCTCGCCGGCGTGTCGCGTCGATTGTATGACGGCGGTGCCACCTACGAATTTGCATCCAATGTGATTCACTACAACGAGTTCATGTCGATATCGGCGTGGCTTCTTGCCGTCGCCCAGCTGCCCTTCATCTTCAATTTTTTCTGGAGCATCTGGAAGGGAAAAGAGACGAACGAGAACCCATGGGAGGCCACCACGCTCGAATGGACGGCGACCCCCACACCCCCCATTCCGCATGGGAATTTTGCAACGACACCGATCGTGTACCGGGATCCGTACGAATACAGCGTTCCAGGAGAAGAAACGGACTTCCTTCCGCAAAATCAGCCTTAGCCCGATCAACGACAGATATAATCAGCATCAGCTTCGATCAACCTCGGATATAACCAGCATCAGCTTCGATCAACGACAGATATAACCCGCATCAGCTTCCTTCAGCCCCAGTAATAATCAGCCGCAGCCTGCCAGGAAATGGAAATTCCCTACACAGTACAGCCCAGACCGGATACCGGTGTCACCAATTCAAAAGTGGGCATCTGGTTGTTCTTGGCTTCCGAAATCATGCTTTTCGGAGGACTGTTCTCGGCCTATGTCTTTCTCAGGCTCGGAGCGCCGGAATGGCCCGGGTCCATGGCCGGCCATGACTACACATCGGCCTCTGAAATACTGAGCGTTCCTCTTGCGGCGCTGAATACCGTCATTCTCATCGCATCAAGCATGACCATTGTGATGGCGTGGGCCTCGTTGATGTTGAAGAATTTCTCCAGGTACAAAATGTACATGGGAATTACGATCGCGCTTTCTTTCGGGTTTCTGCTTGTGAAAGGGTTTGAATACGCATCAAAATTCGAACACGGGTTATTCCCTTCCGAATCCACATTCCTGGGCATTTACTTTGTTTTGACCGGAATACACGCCGTACATGTAATCGGAGGAATTGTGGTCAATTCATATTTCCTGGGGCCGGGTTCAAAAATGTGGAAGACCAATCCTCAGCAGTTCACGAATCGTATTGAAATCGCGGGCCTGTACTGGCATTTCGTAGACATCGTGTGGATTTTTCTCTTTCCGACCATTTATCTCCTTTAGGACATGTCAGAGTCGCATGCGGTAGAAGACGCTTTACAACACAGCGAAGAACGCTTCGCAGAGCAGGGTGCTGAACACAGCGCAGAAGAAGTCCGGAAACACGTTCGGACGTACCTGTTCATATTTGGTACCCTGCTGGTACTCACCGTCGTGACGGTAGCCGTCTCCTACCTGCATCTGCCCATTGTACCGGCGCTGATTGTTGCGTTACTGATCGCCTTCTTCAAGGGAGGTCTGGTGGCTCGACATTTCATGCACCTGGTCGGTGAGAAGCCCCTGATTTTTCAGTTTCTGATTCTGACGGTCGTATTTGTCGTTTTCATGTTCATTCTTTTTATCTGGGCGCTGCTTGATCAGCAGGGAGTGCGTTATGGGACTTAAAGCTTTCCACATCTTTTTTATCGTGGTCTGTACGCTTCTGGCGCTCGTCGTTGCAGCGTACGCCGCTCTGGAGATGACGGGCCTGAGTCGAATACTCTGGGTGGCCGGGTCACTTTTGTCAGGCGTGGGACTGATCTTCTACGGAAATCGCTTTCTGAAAAAAATGAAGGATGTGAGCTATTTCTGATATGGCATACCCCGGCAAAATCATTGTGGTCGCGAGTTTATGCGTGTTCTCGGTGTGGGCTCTCATTCCGGAAGCTACCCTTGCGTGTGAAAGGTGTTTTGGCGCAGGTGTCGACTCTGCGACAGTGCGAGCAATCGGCGCCTCCATGATGGTGTTGATTGTGTTGATGGGATTGATGGGGGGTGGTATTTTTTCTTTTTTCCGTCGGGCACATGAGCGCGCCGGCAAGATTGAGCGTCGGGCACATGAGCGCGCCGGCAAGATTGAGCCGGATCGAATCGAAGCGAATCGAATCGAAGCGGATCACGTGGAGGCGAATCGTATGGAAGCGGATCACGTGGAGCGGGATGCGTCGTCGACGCGGGACAACAGGTAACCAACCAGTTCATGAAGGAGTGCCATGTTAGATTTTCTTGATATCAGTAAATATCTGGGGCTGCCGACTTCAGCGACCGCGCATGCGCCAGGAATCGACTATATGATGTCACTGGTTCACTGGTTGATGCTGGTTCTGTGTGTCGGTTGGGGGGTGTATTTCATCTACGTCCTGTTTCGGTTCAGGCAGTCGAAAAACCCGACGGCCAGTTATGAAGGTGCCAGAGGCAAATATTCAAAAATGCAGGAAGGAGCCGTCATCTTGATTGAGAGCGCTCTTCTCGTCGGGTTTGCATTCCCGTTGTGGGGCCAGTTGAAAAATGAGTTCCCGGCTGAAAACACCGCATTTGAAGTCCATATTATCGCCGAACAGTTCACGTGGAATATTCATTATCCAGGTGCAGACGGCATATTCGGAAGACGGGACATCCATCTGATCGATCTTTCGACGAATCCGATCGGCCTTGATGAAACAGACCCCGCGGCCGCGGATGATCTGGTCATGATCAACGAACTTCATCTGCCGGTCGATCGCGATGTGGTGATCAACCTCTCTTCAAAAGATGTCATTCACAGTTTCGGGGTTCCTCAGTTCAGAATCAAACAGGATGTGATTCCGGGCCTGGTCATTCCCATCTGGTTCAGGCCAACCCTGGAAGGCGAATTTGAAATTGCCTGCGCCCAGTTATGTGGAATCAGTCATTACCGAATGCGGGGCTTTGTAACGGTTGAACCCCAAGCCCGGGTCACGGACTGGATTCAGCAGATGATCGACGAGGGGGCTGCATTCTAATGAAGGACCTCCGGTTGATTAAAGACTACCGGCAAAAACCTCTTCCTGCCCTTTTACCGGTCGCGATTGCGATCCTTGTAACGGCATTCATTGCGGCCCTTGTAGCTCTTCCCGCGGCCGCTATTCCACAGGATGCCGTTGCCAACCCCGAATACCGGGCCTTTCCGGTGATAGGCAGCCGCGTCGCCATCTGGGTGGTGGCTCAATTACACCTGATGTTCGCTGCCTTTGTGCTGGCCGTACCCATGTTTGCGGTTATCATCGAGATTATCGGGATGGTCACGAAAGACAAGCGGTACGACGCTCTGGCGCACGAGTTTACGAAGCTGTTGTCTGTATCGTTTTCGCTCACTGCGACGCTGGGAGCTTTGATGGTCGTGATGCTGGTTGTGCTTTACCCCGGGGTGACGCAGTACATGGTGTCGATCTTCAGCTGGTCGTTTTTCCCGTACATACTGCTCTTCTTCCTGGAGGCCGTATTCCTGTATTCGTACTACTATGGCTGGGGAAAATTTTCTCCGAAGGTGCACCTCTCTCTGGGCATCGCTCTGAATATTGTCGGAACCGCAATCATGTTCATCGCGAATGCGTGGCTGACCTTCATGAATACACCAAACGGTATTTCCGAAACCGGCGCGCTCTTGAGCATGGCCGATGCCATGAACAATTTCATCTGGATGCCGATCAACATCCACCGCATGATTGCCAATGTAGCTTTCGGCGGATCCATTGCGGCTGCGTACGGCGCATATAAATATCTGGGCGCAAAAACGCAGGAAGAGAAGGCACATTACGACTGGATGGGATATGTCGGCAATTTCATTTCCATCAGTGCGCTGCTGCCTCTTCCGTTTGCCGGTTACTGGCTGGGAAAGGAGATTTACGCGTACTCCCAGAGTCTGGGGATTACGTTGATGGGGGGCACGTTCTCGTGGCTCTTTATCATACAGGCCGTTCTGATAGGTAATTTATTCCTGGCCGCCAACTATTATCTGTGGGTCAGTATGGAACGGATCGAGGGCGCCGAGCGCTTTCGGAAGTTTATTAAATATCTGCTGGCTTCGATCGCGATCACGTATCTGGTCTGGGCGACGCCGCACTCCCTTGTGGCAACGGTCGAAGAGGCGCGCAAAATGGGTGGTGCCCACCATCCAATGCTGGGTGTTCTGGGCGTAATGTCGGCCAAGAACACGGCGGTAAACATCCTGATTTTGACCACATACATCAGTTTTCTCCTGTACCGTCGAGGCAACAAGGAACCCACGGTTTCCTGGGTAAAGGCAGGTAATTTTGCGCAACTGGCGATCTTTATCGGTGCTGTCGCCATTGTCATCTTCCTGGGGATCTTCGGATACTTTGTGGAAGCCAAGGTCCGGATCGCATTGTCCGTACCGCAGGTTGCTGTGGTGTTGTTCACGATGATATCGGTCACGATAATTGATATTTATTTATATAGAGGTGCGAGGTCGAGAGGAAAAATCAAGTGGGGCGAAATGCCTGCCAGGGCGCAGTACGTGTTGTTTTTCATCGCAGTGACTTTTGCGTGGACCATGGGTCTGATGGGTTACGTGCGCGCTGGAATGCGCCAGCACTGGCATGTATTCGGCGTAATGGCGGATACCTCACCGGATGCCTTTACACCGACGCTGGGATTTGCGTCGAACGTGATCTCGGTGACGGTACTTATCTTCTTCTCTTTCATTGCGGTCGTATTCTGGCTGACGGGACTGGCAGGAAAAAAAGACTGGGAGCCGAAAGAAGGTGCCTTGATTCCGGATGGAGAGCACGCTGACGAGGAGGTGGTGCGATGAACACAGGCGTTAAAATATTCTTGTTCGTGCTTGCCATACTCGCATTTTACAGTTATGTCGGCCAAATGGTGCCTCAGAAAATCACGTATCCGCCGGAGACCGCCGAACTTGCTGCCGATATGACGACCGAAGAACTTGCCGTCGCGGGGGCGGAAATTGTGGCCGGAAAAGGAACCTGCCTCGGGTGTCATACCATAGGATCTTCAGACGCTTCGTTGCGCTTTCCGGATCTGGGTAATATCGGGGCTGTCGCGGGGTCACGGATCGATGGCATGTCGGAAATTGAATACCTGGCGGAGTCGTTATACGATCCGGACAGCTACATTGTGGATAGATTTCTCCCCGGAATGCCGGCCATCGGAAAGCCTCCGATCGGGCTGACGGACGACGAAATACTCGCGGTCATGGCCTATCTGCAGAGTCTGGGCGGGACGTCCACGGTGACTCTGGCGACGACACATTCATTTACGGGTCAGGGCGCATCCGGGAGTGATGGGGCCGGAGCGACGCCCTCCGGCGGCGCGGCGGTTGCACTTGGAGCCGGTCTCGACGGGCCGGGTGTGTTCGCTGCCTTCCTTTGCGGCACATGCCACACGATCGACAAGCCGGATCGACTCGTGGGTCCATCTCTGTTCGATGTGGGATCAAGACTTTCGAAGGCGGAAATTTACGAAGCGGTAATGGATCCCGATGCGACGCTGGCAGAGGGATACCCCGGAGGCGTGATGCCCGCGACGCTTGGCGCATCCGGGTTCTTCCAGAAGGTGTCGCCCGAAGAAATCCGTGCCTTGGTGGATTACTTAGCATCACACACCGGAGAGTAAGGAGGCGTAACACGTAACAGATGAATATTCTCGTCATACTTGCTGTTGTTGTCGTCATGTTCGGTCTGCGTTTTTTGAAACCAAACGCACTGGCGTGGGCGGCCATCTGGTGGATCGGTGTTTATTTGGTTTTCCGCTACGGCGTAGACCCGCCCATGCCGACGTCCATCCTGGGCATGTTCATGTTTATTATTTCTCTCGTTCTGGTGGCGTACGTGACCGCTGCGAACGATCGAATCCGGGAAGTGGCGGATACCCTGATCGCGTTTTTCGTCAACCCTGAGTATAAAGTCGCCCTCGGCCTGACGCTCGTATTACTCCCTCTTCTTGTAGCTTTCCAGGTGTACTCAGGCATGTCCGGTCAACCGCAGGCCCCGCTTTTGGCGCGGACCATACATCCTCCGCCTCCGGGATCCATTTCTTATCAGGGTAAACAGATCGATTTGCTTACGGTCCATAATCCGTTTCGGGGTCTGGAGCAGTCCGATCCGACCGTCTTTGAAGCACACGTTGCCGGTGGTCGAGCGGTGTATTATCAGAACTGCGTGTATTGCCACGGAGACAATATGGAAGGTGATGGTTTTTTTGCCCATGGATTCAATCCAATCCCGGCAAATTTTCAGGATCCGACCACCATAGCCATGTTACAGGAGTCCTACCTGTTCTGGAGGATCGCAAAAGGGGCCCCGGGGCTCCCGTCAGAATCCACACCGTGGTTATCGGCCATGCCCGCCTGGGAGACGTTCCTGAGCGAAGAAGAGATCTGGGAAGTCATTCTGTTTATTTATGATTACACGGAGCAGCGCCCCCGCGTTTCGGAGGAAGTCCATTGATATCCGCATTATCCTTCCGCCTGTCGGGCGCCTCAACGAAACTGGTTTCGGCCATGACGACGATATCCGTTTCGGCCATGACGAAAAAATTGGTATCGGCCATGACGACGCTATCGGTTTCGGCCATGATACTGGCTTCCACCTCGATGTTTGTTCTTGTCGAAACGGTCTCTGCCCAAAATGTAGACCTTGGAACGGAGGCGCAGCGCGAAGCGGGTCGGCAAATCTATGAACTGAAGTGCGCACATTGCCACGCCTCGGACGGTGCGGGCGATCCCGTGATGAGTACGCTGCTGCGCCCCGCACCACGCGATTTCACAGCGTCCACTTTCAAATTTCGCACCACAGCCAGCGGAGAACTGCCTTCCGACGAAGATATCAAACAGAGTATCCGTAACGGAATGCCCTACACAGCGATGCCGCCTTGGCCTTCTCTGTCTGAGAAGGAAGTCACGAACCTGATGTATTTCATAAAAACGTTTTCAACAGATTTTGCTGGTGTATTCGGAGAGGTGGTTCCGCTCGAAATGCCTGATCCTCCTGGTATGTCGGACGAATCGATTACCAGGGGGCGAGAGGTATATGTCGAGAATCAATGCGCGGACTGTCACGGCGATCAGGGAAGAGGTGACGGGAAATCCGCGCCGACCCTCGAGGATTCCTGGAACTACCCGATCCGCGCCGCAGACCTCACCAAACGGTGGGCATTTCGCGGTGGCTCCTCGCGGTCAGATATATTCCGGACGTTCACGACCGGTCTTGACGGATCGCCGATGCCGTCCTTTGATATCCAGCCTGAGGAAGACCAGTGGAATCTGGTGGATTACGTCTATTCGCTTTCCCGGGACAACGCCGGGTACGGTACGGTTGTAACGGCACATACGGTGTCGGATCCGATAGATTTAAGCGCCGGTGCAGCGTCGTTTGATGGTATCAAACCGGTTTTATTCCCGATTGTCGGACAGATCATTGAGCCTGGCCGGGCGTTTTTCCCCGGCGTAAACGCGGTCGAAGTTCGTGCTCTGGTCAGTCCATCGACCGTGTCATTCATGTTGCAGTGGAATGATATGAGTGCAGATCGTGCCGGGAAGACCGGTCCGTCATTGCCCGCCCCGGACAGGGAAGCCGAACCCGATACCAGTATTACGTACGCCGACGCAGTGGCCATTCAGTTTCCGACCGATGTAAGCGCAGGTGCGGAGCAGCCCTATTTTATTTTTGGCGATCGGAAGTTATCCGCCGATATCTGGTTTGCCGATCTCGCCACTTCCTCCGCCACACATTATGTCGGAAGCGGCGCAGACAGGATCGAAGTGTCCGGGCCGGACCTTGCGATGTCGGCGACATTTGACGCGGGGCAGTGGACCGTGATATTTTCGCGTGCTCGTACGGAAGAAAACCACGCGGCGTTTAAAGAGGGTACGTTCGTGCCGATTGCGTTTTCTGTCTGGGATGGATTCAGTCGCGAACGCGGAAGTCGCCGCGGCCTCACGACCTGGTATTATCTGTACGTGGATGTCGCTGAAAAACCCTCTCCCGTGTTGCCGATGATGGCATGGGGATTCGCAACACTCTTGCTCGGGCTGGGTACCACGTTTCTGGTTCGGCGCAAATTTGGAAATACGGAATCTGATCGAGGTTGATTTCACTGGAGGCAACTACTACATACCGCCCGGCACTTGTGTCGTGGAATCTGACCAAAAAGTGCAATCTGTCCTGTCCGCATTGTTATCTCGACGCGGGTGAAGGTGAGGAGGACGAACTTTCAACCGACGAATGTTTTGCGTTGATCGATGAGATGCTCTTGCTGGGCACGGAAATGCTTATTCTGACGGGCGGTGAACCACTTCTCAGGCGGGATATTTACGATATCGCTTCGTATGCCTCGGGCAAAGGAATCTGGGTGGTGATGGGTACCAACGGTGTGCTTGTGAACGAACACGTCGCAAGCAAAATGGTAGAGTGCGGAATTAAAGGCGTGGGTATCAGCATTGACTCGGTCGATCCGGAAAAACACAACCGGTTCCGTGGCGGTCCGGACGCCTGGAAATATTCCGTTCGGGCCCTCAAGATCTGCCGGTCACATGGATTGGAAGTGCTGGTGCAGTCCACGATCATGAAAGAAAACCGGCATGAGATTCCGGAGCTCCTGGAATTTGCCCGCGAACACGGGGCCTGGTCGTTGAACGTCTACTTTCTGGTCAGAACCGGGCGTGGTACGTCCATGCCCGAATTGACCCCACTCGAAACGGAAAATTCTCTTCGCCAGCTCATCGAGGCGCAATCGGACTATGAGCCAATGCTGGTTCGTTCGAAATGCGCTCCCCAGTTCAAACAGTTGTCTTACGAAATGGGACTCGGCGGTATGGAGAGCGGAGGATGCATGGCAGGAACAGAATATTGCCGCATTACGCCGGAGGGCAATGTCACGCCATGTCCATATATGGATGTGGTGGCCGGAAACGTGCGAGAGGACGGATTTACGTCCGTGTGGGAAACTTCGAGGGTTCTTACCGAGCTTCGCGATGTGAAAAACCTGAAAGGTCGGTGCGGCGCATGCGAATTCAACGAACTATGTGGCGGATGCCGGTGCCGGGCCTTTTCTGCGACCGGCGATTATCTGGCCGAAGATCCGGCATGCCGGTACCAGCCGGGGACGTTGAAAATAAAAACACCGGAACATGTCGTTTTTACCGATACGGTTTTGCAGCGAATAGAGCGCATCCCGATCACTTTTATTCAGAACAAGGTCCGAAAAGGCTTGATGGCTTATGCCGCGAGTCATAACCTGCAGCTGATCACCTCGGAGGACATGGAGAAGGCGCTGGCAGGGTCAAAACGAAAAAGAAAATTTTTATCAAAAGCAGATTGAATCAAAAGCGATATGAATCAGGAAACGAACGGAGTCGCAGTCACGGAAACGCCTAATCGTGTTTCCGTCGAAAACAATATTGCCACCGTGTGCACCGGTGGCGGTCCGGTACAGATACCCGTCATCGAGTTGCCCGACGATTTTAAACGCTGGCAGCTCGACTATAAACACGGCGTTTATGATGCGATCGAAAAGAACGAGTACATCGCTTTCAATGCCGGGCATCTTCCGGTGGTAGGCACGTGGAGCGAGGGACAGGGATTCCCTAACCTGGCAAACAAAGGAATTGGCTTCACGCCAAAAGACGAACACATCGAGCACTATTTACAGCTCGTTGAAGACGCGGTCGCACAGATCGAAGAACTCCCTCCACACGCCGTGAATGAAACGCGTTCACTCAGGGTCAATACGGCGCGGGAGTTCTACAATCATCCCGATCATATCGACTGGCGTCGTCTCGGCCTGCTCGAAATTTTTGAAGGCACGACACTGAAAAATATTCGCAACAACCCTTTTGCGAGTGTTCTATGGACCGGCGACTCACCGACGTTTACCAGCTATCAGGTAAATTGCGCTGTGGAAATCATTACACCTGAAGATCCAAGGTACCGATTCTCATGGGCCATGAGGCGCCTTTTCGAATACGAACCCTTTCACGTCGTGCAGACCATCTACCCGTATTCCTACAGTTTCTGGGTCACGGGTTTCAAGAACAAGACACCCATACGTCGTTACCCCGGAAAACGCAGCGACAATACGGTGAACGAGGGTGACGGGTGGTTATGCCCTCACAAGGGATAACAGCCGCCCGGCGGAACGAGGCTCTCATGGAATCATTGCGGGTCCCCGCGGGCGCAGTGCGCGCCCGGCAATGCGCGCCCGCAATCTCATCTTAACAGGCTCCGGTTTATGGCATTCATCATCATTGACACCTGCAGTACGTGCGGCCTTTGTGTCGACGAGTGTCCTGTCGAAGCCATCGAACCGGGCATTGGAATCTTTGTGATCAATGATATGTGCTGCGAATTTCAGGAATGTGTTGCCGTGTGTCCTGAAGATGCGATTGTCCATGAAGACAGCCCGGTGGCCGTTTCCGGAGGGTCTGAAGATGCGATTGTCCATGAAGACAGCCCGGTGGTCGTTTCCTCAGGGTCTGAAGATGATTGACCGCCTGCAAGTCATAGAATTTTTTCAGGCCGTCGACCGGGAGTTTGGCCAGGCGTGTGACCGCGGGCTTGATCAGGAGCGTGACCCCGGGCTTGATCGAGATGGCCGGATTTTTCTGGTTGGTGATACGTCCCAGCTCGTCGAGGGCTGGCAGCGATGGAACACGAAGATCGATTTTTTTTCCGTGGTGGATTCTCTCAAGCGTGAGTCGTTGACGTCTGTGGTTGCATCGGTTGCATGCAGAATGGGGATACAGGCGACGGATGAGTTTCCAGGCGATGTCGTACCGCTTCCGGAGGGTTATGAATCGAGATCGCGTCCTTTGTCGGATTCATCATGGTCCCAGGGCCTCCACTTGAAAATTCGACATTTTGATCCTTATTCTGTCTCCTACCGGTACATCATGCGCGGCGGCGAAACGGATTACGATCTGATCCTGCGATTCCTCGAACACTCCTGGATTACGGAGTCTGAACTTGATTCCCGGCTTGAAAAACTGCTTCCCGAACTTACATTTGAGACCATCCAACAGGATCCGGCGGAACTCCGGCGCAGGTATTCCGGCCTGAAACAGATGTGGAAGGCCAGGCAGGTGGCAAAATCAGCATGACGATTTGCGCTGCGACAGGAAACACAGGCACAAAATTGAGTTGCAATTCTCACGGTTCCAGCCGAGAAAAAATACCGGTGCCCGTTACCGGTCGCCACCTGGGCTGGAATGAAGAGCATTTTATAACGGTAAGCGATTTCGTAAAAAACGCGCCGGCGGTTATCCGTCTGGAGGTCGCGCGGATAAGTGCTGTGCTCGGTCGGCTCGAAATGGGCTGTGATTCGTACAACCAAATCGTATCGGCACGGCATCGCCTCTCGACGCTGGTCGCAGACATTGAAGGACTTCAAGGGGATTCGCTCTCACAGCATTCCTTCGAATTGCTGGAAGAAGCGATTCTGTGTATCTCGATAGAATCTGCTTCGATTTCGGCGGAAAAACCGGACGAATCGGAAGATTTAGACTACGCAGCCAACAGGCTGGACTATATTATAAAACAGATGCGCCGATTGGCGTAATCTTTCTCAGACGGTCCCCACCGCATCCCCGCGAAATTATGTACGAACAAATTTTTGTGCCGGTTGACAACTCGGAACACGCGATGGCGGCGGTTCAGCTTGCGGTTCGCCTCGCAACCGATTTTGACGCTGAACTCATCGGCAGTCATGCCTATGCAGCCCGTCTTCACGACTATCGCTTTAAACAGATGGAGTTTACGCTTCCAGAGGAATACCTGGTGGAAGCGGAAATGGAAAAGCAGCGCAAGATCCATGACTCGCTCATCACGATGGGCCTGGAACTGATTTCCGATTCGTATCTCGTGGTTATGGAGAAAGAAGCCGTTAAAGCAGGCCTGAAATTTCGGCCAAAGATGTATGACGGTAAGAATTACGAGGTCATTACCAATGATGTGAACGAGAGCGACTATGATCTGGTAATCATGGGCTCGCTGGGGCTCGGAGCCGTAAAGGACAGCCTGATCGGCAGCGTTTGCGAGCGCGTAACCCGACGCATCCGGACCGACGTGATCATCATGAAAAACACGGCCCCGATGGAAGATCAGCTTGCGCCGTCCACGAATGGTGTTGCCCACAAACACAGTGGTGGAATCGTGGTTGCGATAGACGGCAGCCCGGAATCTTTTGCTGGGCTTCGGACGGCCATCGAACTGGGCAAGAAGCTTCACAAGCAAGTCGAGGCCATTTCGGTATACGATCCGTATCTGCATTACGCCATGTTCAACAGCCTGGTGACCGTCCTCACAGAAAAAGCTGCAAAAGTGTTCAAGTTCAAAGAGCAGGAGCAGCTTCATGAGGAAGTCATCGATACGGGGCTTGCGAAAATCTATCAGTCCCACCTTGAGGTTGCGCGTCGGATTGCAGACGACGAAGGCGTGGACCTGAAAATCACGTTGCTGGACGGAAAAGCCTTCGAAAAGGTGCTGGAATATGTAAGGCGGGAAAAGCCGTGGTTGCTTGTAATGGGCAGTATCGGTGTGCACAGCGACGAGACGATGGATATCGGAAGCAATACGGAAAATCTTCTGAGGCTGGTGCCCTGCAACGTGTATTTGTCCAGTAAACGTTTTTCGCCGGCGATAGACGTCCAG
>JACZYD010000147.1 GCA_022571255.1 Bacteroidota bacterium | reverse complement strand
AAGATGCGGCGCAAGCAATCGCAGTTTCAACAGAATCAGACGCGGCTGATCGCGGTCGCCGTGGTAAGTGGGTTGATTCTGTTGGTCGTCGTTATTCTGGTCATCACAGGCGGCGGCCATCCGACACCGAGCGGTAAAGACGATGTGGCGAATCAAAAGGACGCCGGAACGGCCGGCGGCGCCAATCTGTCGGTAGACGGCGGGCTTTCCTGGCGAAAATTTCTTTCAGATGGAACGTCAACGTCATTGGTTGGCAATTGGGTCATCTCGATTGAGGAGCAGCGTATCGGCGACGAATCCATTATCTGGATGGCAAATTGGAACACGGGTGAGACGGCGGGGGAACGTTTCGGGGTTACATACACATCCGACGGGGGAGAATCGTTCAGTCAGGCGTTGCAAGGAGAACGTATTTATGACTTTGCCTTTGCGGGTACGGTGGTGTTTGCCGCAGGTGACAACGGGTTGTTCGTAAGCGAAGACGGTGGAAAGTTCTGGGTTTCCATAAGAGACTTCAGAAGCAGGTCGCAGTCCGGGACGTTGATTCCACGGGACGAGTCAGTTTTCTCGGTCGAGACCGATGGGAATGTGATCTGGGTGGGAACGGGTAGCGGGCTCCTCAACAGTGTTGACGATGGCACCAGTTGGATGCTCCATCGTGTAAACGTCCCGCTTAAGCCGGAAACTCCTGAAGAGCGCATTCCAGCGGTTGATACATTTGCATATCCAAATCCTTTTTCTCCTGCGGGAGACGGATTTATCCGGATCCGGTACGAGCTTGCCTCCAGTCAGTCGGTCGAAATCAGAATTTTCGATTTCGGAATGAATCTGGTGCGCACGTTACGTCTGGATTCGCCGGCAGGACTCTCTGAAGCACGTTGGGACGGAATGAGCGACGATGGCATACGTGTCGCAAACGGACCCTATTTCTACGAGGTCAGAAGTGGCAGTAATGGCTTCAGAGGGAAAATACTGGTGATTGAATGACGACTCGTGCGTTCAGATCACGGATTCGATCGTGCCGAAATTCAGCGGTGCGCGGTGCCGGACTCTGTCTGGTACTCGGTGTGGTCCTGTTGTGTGTTAACACGGCTGTCGCTCAATCGGCAGGGGCCTTCTCTCGCATAGGGTTCGGGAGCCGCGGAATAGCCCTTGGAAATGCGCTCGCAGCGGACGTCATGGGCCCGGCAAGTCCATTTTACAACCCGGCCCTGGCCCCCTATATCGAAGCGCAATCGCTCAGTATTTCTGTAGCTGCAATGAGTTTTGACCGCTCACTCCAGTTTATTCAGCTGGCATCACCCATGCAGAAAGCGGGAATAGCTCTCGGTCTGATCCATTCTTCTGTTGGAAATATCGATGGGCGCGACAATAGCGGGTTTCATACCCGGGACCTGTCCATAGATGAATATCAGGGATTTCTGGCATTCGGGATCCGACTCTCAGATAAATTCTCTGGAGGCCTGGACTTCCAGTTTTTTCGGACGGATCTCTTTGACACACTTGATCCTGCAGTTTCCATTGCTATCGATGTGGGTCTGAATTACCGAATATCGGAGACACTGTCGTTTGCCTTTGTTGCCGACGATTTACTGGGACGATATACCTGGAATACCGGTGGAGTAAACGGATCTGCGGGGAAAAAAACAACGGACTATTTTCCGACGCGCCTGCGTTTTGGAGTAGCGAAAACCTTCAAAGATGGCACATTGCTTATTCTGGGCGAGATCGAATCCAGGAGCTCGAAGGTGGAATCGATATCCAGCCGTGTAGAAGTGTTTATTTCTCAGCCGCTTGAGGTGACCAATCGGGAAACGCTGACACTGCAAGAAATTCGGTTTCGAATGGGTGCAGAATATACTCTTGTACCACAGTTTGTTCTTCGAGCTGGTTTGGAACAACTCGGTTCCGAAACGTCGCGTGGATTTCGACCGTCGGCCGGATTCATGTTGAGTCAGGATGTGGGAAACCTGAAAACCCGGTTTGAATATACGTTTGCGCGGGAGGTTCAGGCATCCGGGTCAATGCACATATTCTCTCTGGTGTTATTTTTATAATGCGGGCGCCAGAAAAACAAAACGTGTTGAGCTATCTCGCCCGGACGGTAATAATTTTATTTTTCCCGGTTCTGAGTACGATTGATTTTGCGACGGCCCAGGAGTCCGGCCTGGCGTTTCTTACCATCGGAACAGATGCTGCAGCCGTTGCCCGCGCGGATGCTTCGACCGCGAGCACGCGCGGAGCCTACGCTACCTTCTGGAATCCTGCCGGGCTGGCTATCGCAGGTCCGAATGAAGTAGCGCTTTCGCACCATCTCTGGATTGACGGCATCAGAACCTATTCGATCGCCGCCAGATTCAGCGTAGGAAAAACATCTGGAGCAGGCTTGTTTATTACCGGAACCGATTCCGGAGAGCTGGAAGCCAGAGATCAACCTGGTCCTCCGAGCGGCACGTTTGAAGCTCAGTTTTTAACGGTTGGAGGATCCTACGCCTTGACCTTCGGGCCCGTGCGCGCGGGTATGACCATAAAGTATATCACGGAGAGGATATTTAATGATACTGCCCGAGGATATGGATTCGACGCTGGTCTTCACGCCAGTTTTCTCAACAATGGTTTACATGCGGGCGCAGTGATACAGAATGTCGGAGAAATGGGTAAACTTCGGGCCAGAGCGACCGATCTCCCAAAGACATTTCGTTTTGGCACCCAATTTTTTCCATTCAGGGTCGTGAACGCTTTGGACGGATCGTCCCTGGTGAATATTTCAATATCTGCCGACGTCTCTCACAACATGGTGGATGAGAACACCCGGCTGCATTTTGGCGGAGACGGCCGGCTGCTGGATGTAATAATTGTTCGTCTCGGTTACATGACCAGTGATGCACTCAGGGGCTTTTCAACAGGGCTGGGACTCGAAATCAGTGACCTGAGCTTTGATTATGCAATGGTGCCCTTTAAGGATGGATTTGATGGCCCCGCACACGTAATCAGCCTCCGATTCGGGTATTGACACGGAATTCAAGGCGTCGCTTGGATCAGGGCGACGTGAGTTTTCGGATAATTTCGAGCGCGGCACCAGGGTCCCATCCGGAAACCCCCGAACGGATTCGCAGCGTGCTGAACAGGTCTAACGAGAACATTTGAACCCAGTGTATGGGCACAGCAATCCAGAACGAATTACTTCTCCAGACCAGTGCGCCCAGCGCAATTCCCCCTGCAAGCGAAAGGATCGCTTCCGGAAACGGTTTCGCATAGTGAAGAACAGCAAACGGAAGGGCCTGAATCAGGATCGCGTAGACTCCGAACACCCGTCTTGTACCGAATAAGACGAAACCACGCCAGAGATACTCCCATCCAATCCAGTAAAAAATAAACAGAAATTCGTAAATCAGAAACGTGTTCCAGTTCTGCGAGGCAGCGTCGAGATGGGGATAGTTGTCCTGGAATGCAATATTGTCAGACAATACCCAGGTGCCAGCAAGAACCACGGGGATGTAAAAAAGAGCAACAGTTCCGGCGAATTTCCAATCACCCAGACCAAGACCCATCTCTGCCGGTGACTGAGAAAACACATATCGCAAGAGCAATACCGGAATCACGAAACCGAAAAAACCCTGGATAACGAACCACCATGCCCATGCAAACAGTTCGTCGGAAGGAAGGGCCAATGCCGGTGCGATGTCGAATCGGTACAAATTTCGCGACCCGAATTTCATCTGAAACAAAACCAGCGCTGCACTCACGGTGAGAACCACAGCCGTCTGTTTGTCCAAGCGCGACAGGACGACTCGAACGGACGTTATCTCTTCGCGGATATTCAGATCAACCCCCTGTTAACGCGTGTAAGGTACGCCGGTAATAAGTGCGGATGCAGAGAAACAGCAATGCATCATACGTGTCGCTCTGCATGGTACGACGATCGTACGAGCGGTCCACTTTCGACGTGTTCAATTCCACGTTCTTCGCCGATTTCTTTATACCAGTCGAACGTATCAGGGTGAATATATTCTTCCACAGGAAGGTGCATTTTTGTGGGTTGCAAATACTGACCAACAGTCATCACATTGAGACCGATACCAACAAAATCGTCCATCAAAGCAAGAACTTCGTCTTTCGTTTCACCCAGACCGACCATAATACCACTTTTCGTACGAAGCCCCTGATCCTTTGCGATTTGCAGGACTTTTAATGACCGTTCGTATATCGCCTGCGGTCGCACCCGTCGATACAGTCTCGGAACCGTTTCAACGTTGTGATTCAACACTTCCGGTCTGGCATCAAGTACTATTTGAAGCGCATCCCATAATCCGCGAAAGTCGGGAATCAGAACTTCAATCGTACATCCTGGAATTTTCTCCCGAAGGAGACGCATTGTTTCTGCGAATACCGGTGCACCCCCATCCTTGCGTTCATCGCGGTTCACACTTGTGATGACCGCGTGCCTGATATTCATGAGTCTGGCTGCCTCGGCGACCCGGCGGGGTTCATCCATATCAAGGCCCGGCACTGGCCGGCCAGTCTGCACGGCACAGAAGCCGCATGACCTGGTGCAGACATTGCCCAGAATCATGAAGGTTGCCGTCCCGGCCGTCCAGCATTCTCCCATATTCGGGCATCTGGCACTCTGGCACACGGTATGTAAATTGTGCGAGTCGATTATGTCGATCAGATTACGATAGGTCTCGCCATAGGGAAGTTTTACACGTAACCAGTCTGGTTTTCTCGTCCTGGGCTCAATCACGGGGAGTTCAAGCATCGATCCGTCACCAGAATCTGACTTTTTGCCAGAAATACCGGTCACCGACAACGAAAGTTGTTCTGGCAGAAAACGCTTTTTTATGCGGGTATTCTGGCTCATAATTCTGGACGAAAAAACGACGTCTTCGGTATTATCATTCCCGTCTCATGGATTCGAGCCGGGTTCAGTTTGCTCAGTCGGCACAACCGGCCGGCGGAAAACAACTACAGAAACTTCACAAATATGATCCCGGATTCCCGGCACGCGGGCAATGAAGTTTCGGCACGAAACAGGTATCTTGGAAAGTGTTATCACAATGTATTTTTCTTACTGCTTGTCTGAACACAGATGAATATGGAGATCAAAACCATGTCTGAAATCCATCCCGATCACGTCGAGGATATATTCAAGGAACACCTGAATGCCGATGGCATGATGCCGATGGTGCTCGACATGGGCAGAAGCGAAGGATTGAGTTTGTATGACAGACGCACGAACAGAAAATACTTGGACTTTTTCGGTTTTTTTGCCTCCAGTGCATTAGGGATGAATCACCCGAAGATGCGCAATGATGAAGATTTTCTCAGGCGGCTTCGGGATGCATCGATTAATAAGGTTACGAATTCAGACGTACGGACGTTACATATGGCCCGTTTTCTGAATACGTTTTCCAGACTCGCGAAGCCTGACTGTTTCCCGTACGCATTTTTTATTTCGGGAGGTGCGCTTGCGGTCGAAAACGCGTTAAAGGCCGCATTTGACTGGAAAGTCAGAAAAAATATGCAGAAGGGTTTTCCCGAAGATGCGCAACTGGACGTATTACATTTTGAGGAATCGTTCCACGGTCGTACGGGGTATACGTTGTCTCTCACCAATACATCGGATCCTCGAAAAACGATGTATTTTCCCAAGTTCGACTGGCCCAGAATTTCAAATCCCAAGATCGTTTTTCCGCTGCATGATAACTTGGATGATCTTCTGCGGCGCGAACAGGCTTCTCTTGAAGAAGCCCGGAGGGCGTTCCTCGATCGACCCGACAAAATTGCCTGCATTATTATCGAACCTGTTCAAGGGGAGGGCGGTGATAATCATTTCCGGCCAGAATTCCTGCAGGCTCTGAAAGATCTGGCGCACGAAAACGACGCACTCTTGATTTTTGATGAGGTACAAACCGGAGTTGGAATGACCGGGACGTTCTGGGCGTATCAGAGACTTGACGTTATTCCGGACTTACTGTGTTTTGGTAAGAAGACCCAGGTCTGTGGCATTCTGGCAGGCCGAAAACTGGACGAAATCGAAGACAACGTATTTCATGTGGGCAGCCGCATTAATTCGACCTGGGGAGGAAATCTGGTCGATATGGTTCGGTTCGACCGGATTCTCGAAATTATTGAAGAGGAGAACCTGATTGAAAAATCAAGGGAAACGGGCGAATATTTACTTGCGGCCCTCGGCACTTTGGCCGAGGGGTTTGATGCATTGTCGAATGTTCGTGGCTCCGGTCTGATGTGTGCATTGGACGTTGAAAATTATGAAGTGCGCGATCAGATTATCGAGAGGTGCTACGCAAACGGTCTTGTGATGCTCGGTTGTGGAATCAGTTCACTGCGATTCAGGCCACCACTCACCGTATCGCCCCATGAAATCGATCTCGGCCTGGCGATGCTTTCGAAATCGATCACGGAAGTAATTGGCTGAGAAAAGGGTTTGCTGACGCTCCCTCCCCCTCAGAAGGGGCCACGATCAACCTGAACCGATTCAGTCGCAAGCCTCCTCCTCGATATTATCTTCGTCGGTCACGACTCGACTGACGTCCGCGATAGCGTCGCCGTCCCGTAGACTGATGACTCGGACACCCTGCGTGTTACGGCCCATCGACCGCACAGCAGAGATACTGAAGCGGATCATGGTCCCTTTTTCTGTCGAGATCATCAGGTCGTCTGTTTCGAGAACTCCTTTAATCGACACCAACGGGCCGGTCTTCGCAGTAGTTTTCATCGTGATGATGCCCATTCCACCACGCGACTGAACCC
>JACZYD010000029.1 GCA_022571255.1 Bacteroidota bacterium | reverse complement strand
CCTTTTCAGTTGTGGAATACGGGCACGTCAGGCGATCCGTTCGACGACTTTCGCATGTTGCCACTCATCTGCGAAAGCGGTTGCGAGCACGAAGGCGTGGACGGCGTGTTTGATATCGCCGGCGACCATCCGGTTTCCTCAGGCGACGACGATCCATTCTCCGACTGGGTGTACTGGTACAAACCGGAGGACAACGGAGCAACACCCGGAGAAGATGGATATTTCAATTTTTTCTGGGGAGACGGCGGTCTTGGAGACCGCTCATTTTCCAGACAGGTTCTGGTGAACTGGAATGGAGGAAGCGAGCGTCCGTATGACGCGGATATGGTTGAGCCGGGGACGATTATTGAATACAACACCAAAAAGCCCTTCCAGGCCGGAGACGAACTCTCATTTAATACGATCGGGTACGGCGTTATTGCAGCGAGTGATTCTCTGAAAAAATCCAGATTGTCTGATATCAACATAGTCCCTAATCCATACATCTTGGCTTCGGAATATGAAAGAAATCCTTTCCAGGACGAGGTCCGATTCAATAACCTGCCGCTGAGCGATGAGGCTACGCTTCGTGTGTACACCCTGAATGGTACCCTGATCAAGACGTTTGTTAAGCCTGCGGGTTTGAATCAGTTATCGTGGGATCTGACCACCACAGCCGGCCTTCCCATTGGCAGCGGAATATATCTGATTCACATTGAAGTAAAAGGCGTCGGTGCACAAGTGATTAAATTTGCGGCAGTAAAGAAAAACGTGAGATAAAATGTAGACACAGATCGGGTAGAATGAAGACCTCGAGCGCGGGCCGCGAGTGCGGCCCGCATCGTCTTATTTTGCGCCCGTCGTTTTCGGCGCGAAAAGGGCCCAGAAGGAGAGAAGTTTGAGGCGCAGGCCTACCAAGCCGGCTAAGCCGACCAGGTTTTGCCTGTCGTCAGAGGCAGACAGGCGCAGGACATCTCTCGTTGCCGTATACACGGTGTCTATCGCCGAGCCGATTCTGTACTCTTCAATAAACAGATCAACTTTATCGAGGCGCTTGGTGATTCGATCGATTTGTCGCTGTAATTGCGCGGCCGCCAAAGTCGACCCGTTCGCGCGACCGGAATCGGGGCCAGCGCGTCCTTCGCGCCCCGGCGAATCCACAGCCGGCGCATCCCCGGCGCGTCCTTCGCGCCCCGGCGAATCCACAGCTGTCAGATCAAGAGCCATCAAATCCTGAACACTTCGCATAATCCGTTGTCCCTGTTTTAGCCGGTCTTCGGACCAGACTACCGTCTTTGCTGGGTTCGCATTGGCCAGAACGCTCAAGCGGATGACGTCCGAACCGTAACGTTCCAGTAAGTCATCGAGATCGGGAGCGTTGCCCATGCTCTTGGCCATCTTCTTGTCTCCGGCGATGATCAGGTCATGGCCCTGATAAAACTGTATGGGTTCCGGCTGATCGGTATAACCCAGATCAAAAAGAGTATATCCGATGAAGCGGAAGACGTGCAGATACACATACGTATCATAACCCGAATGGAAATGTACTTTGGAAGCCGGTCGACGCTTCCACGCCTCGAACGGATTTTCGCCGGACAGCCGGTGCGGAGCCGTACTGTAAAAGCTCCAGCCATCATCAAAAAAACAATCCAAAACTCGATCAACAAGGGGTTGGCGCGAACCGCATTTTGAACAAATACTGTGGCCCTCGCCACCGTGTACCGGCAAAAGAACCGGGAGAGAGTCACCGCTGACAGGTTGAACGCCACATTCGGCGCACCGAACCAGAGGTAGCGGAGTGCCCCACTTCCTGTTACGGCTTACAAGCCAGTCTTGCGCGCGGTATACAGTCACTGATGAACGGGTCAGAAGCGTTGTGTCGTAGTCCGCCAGGTTACTCGGAATATCCAGGTCCTGCACGCCAGTCACTATGGCGTCCGTGCCGTGGGGCACTTCTCGAGGCGGAGTCACCGTGACCGGAATCGCACGTCCATCAATGCGTAAAAAACAAACCGCTCTCGGCGTCTCACTTTCACCCGTACGGCGTTTTGCCACCTGAAAAAGTTCGCGATCCGGAAAGGTTACTCCGTCTGCTGACAGCCTTTCGATCAGCAGATGATCAGACCGGACTGCCAAGGCAGCCTCTTTCACAATCTCAGACTCCGTCATGAACACGGTTAACGCAAACTGTTGGTCGCCGATCGTCACCGCTAATTTGTGGCACCACCCGTGAGTTCGTCCCATGTGGGAGCGCAATAAATTCCTGGCCCGATCGCTCCAGTCTGCGAGCCCGTCTATTCCGCTGTACAACCGGTCATTGTACTGCGTTGTTCGGATATACCACTGGGCAGATTGTCTGGATACAACGATGGATTCACAGCGCCAGCACTGCCCTTCGTTTATCTGAGAATGGGCCAAAAAAGCATCACAACGGGCGCAATAGGGTGTTGGCTGCGCCGCGTCGTAGACCAGTCCCATATCCCACAATCGGAGAAAAAGCCACTGCGTCCACCGGTAGTATCCGGGGCAGGAATAACTTTCGATCGGTGATGAATCGTACGAAAGATGCAACGCCGAGAGCTGTGCCGTAATACGTTCGATCTGGTGCATGACATACACATCAGTCGGCAACCCTGCCTCTTCAGCACCGATTTCGTTCGGGATTCCAAAGGCATCAAAAGTGGTTGCATAAAAGACGTTCATTCCTTGCGCCCGTAGCCACCTGGCGCGAACATCACCGAGCGCGTACGTGCGCACATGACCCAGGTGCAACGACCCATTACAGAACGGCGCAGAATCAAAATTGAGTTCCCAGTCGTCAGGTTCTTGCATACCCAAACATACTGGTTTCGTGGTCACCGCCGACAGTCATAAAGAGAGATTCATACTGCGTGCCAAATGGAGTCGATTTCAAGACCGAACAACTCAAAACATCATTTGATCTATATGCCCTTGTTCTTTCTGTTATGCCTCGTGACAATGCCGGCTGTTTCTTTCGGTCAATCATCGTAAAATCCTACGAAACCACCGCGACTGATATTACAGATTCCTGTTGATCAATTTCGCGGCGTGCTCCTTCCGCGATACAAGACACAAAAGTGGCTCCGTCGCATCAGGTTAAATATTAAGCGAAGATGTAAAACATCAGACATCAATCTCTTGCACGCCCGACGGGAATCGAACCCGCTCCCCTGGATTAGTAGTCCAGTACTCTTCAGCGTCGAACCCGACCATGTAGTGCTAGGAAGCCGTTTTGAAAAGCTCGCTTCCCCTGGGTGTTCAACAAGGGGCGCCTCGAATCAGCGTATCATCCATCTACACGACCTGCCAGTCCTCTGCCTTTGCCATTAAGCTACGGGCGCGTTCATGTGTGCCACACACAGGTATGCGCTGTATGCAGCAATAAAATACGTGCTTGAAAACCGGAACGCATGCCCTGAATTATACACGGTCGTCAAAATCTACCACGCCGGAGCCAAGATTGTAAAAAGCGGGTACGATGCGAACGTCTCCGGTGTCAACGGCCTCGCGGACGTAATCGGACTCGCGAACAAGTACTTGCGCAGAGTTTCGACAATTGATCCGGCTTACAGCGTCCACGTCCGCATGAGTCGCTTGGCCGACGGCCGGTTTTATGTACGCCAGAAGATCGTTCAGATTATCCCCCAGATCCGATCCGTTGAAAGCAGCCTCGACCGCGCCACAACTTTCGTGGCCCATCACGACAATTAATCTTACCCCGAATTGCACGACCGCGAACTCGATGCTGGCTATCGAAGAAGAATTCGCTACATTTCCAGCGACGCGAACCACAAATAACTCGCCAATACCCGCGTCAAATATAAACTCCGGGACGACACGGCTGTCTGTACAGGTCAAAATTATGGCGAACGGATGCTGACCGGCAACGAGCGTGGCCCGACGATTCTCTTCGTTCGGTTTGTCTTCGGTTGTATTCCTGTGATATCTCGTATTTCCGTTGCGCAGCCTTCTCAGCGCAGCGTTCCAGGTTACTTCTTTATGGTAAGTATCCATTATGGCATCAATGTATGGCCCAAAATCGTGTTGGGATATTGCCAACTTGAATACGAGGAATTCCGAAAAGCGAGTTGAGAAGATTTTTGCAGCTGCTCCAATATACGAGTCGATCATCTCGCAGAAAGATCCCTACATTGTGCGTGCGCCTGAACGGAGAATGCGCGTGCGCCTGAATCAACAGCCAGAGAATCGCCATGTCGGAACCAGTTGACAAGCCGGGGCCCCTTCGTTCTTCCCGGGTATTGATCATCAGTTTGACGACCACGATTGTGGTTATGGCTCTTGCCCTCGTCTTGTTGACTATTGCTCGTTCGGGTGCGGGGACAGGCCAGGCCAGATTGGAACGAGTCAATGTTTTGTCCAACAGCAAGAATACGTGTGTGACCTGCCACAAACGAAGCACGCCGGGTATTGTTGAGCAATATGGGCACAGCACGATGGCTGCGGCCGATGTGCGGTGCCAGGACTGCCATGAGGTAGAAGAACAATATCCCGGTGCGCTGGCTCATGAGGGTACGTTTGTACTCGGCTCGCCGACGACGGCGATGTGCCAGAAGTGCCACAGTAACGAGGTCGCACAATTCAATCAGAGTCGGCACGCACTGCCGGCATATGTCGCCTATGCCGGGACGGAAGATTTGATACCCGCACACATGGAGCAGTACGAGGCCATTCCTGAAGGCGGATTCAGACCTGATCGCCTGCGAAATGCGCTTTTCGAGATGCAAGGCCCGGACATCAATCGATTCACGTGCCAGCCGTGTCACAACATCGGGAAGCCGGCGCTCGACGGTTCTGTCGGCCAGTGCCAGAAATGTCACCTTCGCCATGAATTCAGCCTGGAGCAGGCCCGTAAGCCCGAAACGTGCAACAGCTGCCACATCGGACCGGATCACCCCCAGTGGGAGATTTATATCGAGTCCGCGCACGGCATTGCCTATCAGACGGGGGGAGATCGGTGGCACTGGGAGGCGACACCGGGTACGTTGACGCCTGAAGATTTTCCTGCACCAACGTGCGCTACATGTCACATCAGTGGTTTTGGTGCCAGTGGTACCACGCATGATGTGGGAGACCGCCTGACGTGGTACTTGTTTGCGCCAGTCAGTACCCGAAGACCCGTATGGCAGGAGAACAAAGTTCGCATGCAAAACACCTGTCGTACGTGTCATAACCAGAATTTTGTAGAATCATTCTATGAAGATGCCGACCGTGCGACCGTACGCGTCAATGAATGGGTCGAGGAAAGCAATCGTATTATCGAACCCCTGAAAAAGCTCGGGCTTTTGACCGCCGAACCGTTCGACGAACCCATCGATTTTGTCCACTTTGAACTCTGGCATCACTGGGGTCGAACCACCAAGTTTGGTGTCTGGATGCAAGGGGCGGACTATGCGCAGTGGCACGGTGCCTACGAAGTCTTCTCGGACCTGGCAGAGTTGAAGCAGATGGTAGAGGAAAAGCTCGAGGAGGCTCGAGAAAATGAATGAGCTGGACGAGATTTTTCCACCGGCTCTGAAGCGCTTTCGATACTGGCCTTTGTCGCGTGATCAGGTGATGCTTTTACTGGTCACCATAAATCTTCTTTTTCTGAGCCTGGATACCTATATCGCTCACCACGAGAGCGGAACACTTGTGTCGCGGGAGCTGATCCCCATTGTTTTTGGAATCGTGGGTGGTGCGATGCTCCTCTTCGCAGGCCTTATTGTTGGGCGAAACCGTCCTGTTGCCACGTTCATAGCGACACTGACGCTGCTCGCGAGTATAGTGGTCGGGCTGGCGGGTGCTTATTTTCATGTGATGCGTGCGGCTTTACCGGCTGCGCCCATCGGGCAGCGCCTCACCGTGGATTTACTCATCTGGGCGCCACCCGTACTGGGGCCGTTGGCCTTTGTCGTTGCAGCGATCCTGGGCATCAGCGCGGCATGGATAGAGAAACCAACGGGTAGCGGTACGCTGGTTCTTACAAAAAGACGACGGATTCATCTCCCTTTCAGCAAGACCCGGGCCTACTTCTTCACAGTCGGAATGGGGATGTTGGCTGCATTGGTCAGCAGCGTGCTGGATCACGCGCGAACAGGATTCGAAAGCCCTTGGGTGTGGTATGTAACAGCTGTCGGAACGTTTGCCGCCGTAGCTGCCGTCGCCATGGGGAGTGTAGAAAAGCCGTCACGGGTAGATGTGGTCGTTTATATAACCGCTATGGTCATTTTGATCGTGAGCGGCCCGATAGGTACCATGATTCATGTGCAGGCCAATCTCGTCGGTGAAAGCACATTCGTTCTCGAACGATTTCTCCGGGGTGCACCATTTCTTGCTCCTCTGTTATATACCAATATGGGGTTACTCGGGCTGGTCGTCCTGCTTGATCCGGAAGAATCGGGTTGAGGGTCATTGGCACCGCTCCTGAGGGGTTGTATATAGACTTTTCAAATTGGGAAAGGCCGTATGGACACCGTGTGTGGAAATAGTTCAATGGACCACATCACTGCAGCAGCTCGACCCGGGTCAACCGAATTCGCATACGAATGACGGTGGTCGATAGCCGTCAAAAAACGTCAAGGGGAAAGAAATGGAAAAAGAGATGAGAATCGAAGGGAATGAGGCCTTATATCCGCAGGGCTGTCGACGCGGCCATGGGATGGCTGCATCGAGAAGATGACGAGCAGAATGCGGTGAGCGCATGACGGAGCCGGCTCCGCATTTTACGCCCGCTTGTTTCTCTTCCTGGTGATCGCCGTTTACGGAAGCGGCGCTGTGGCCGTATTTGATACCTTCTGGCCGGAGGTGATGGGTAGTGGTACGTCTCAGAGGGAAAAGCCGACTCCTGCATAATCCTTGACAGGCTACGTCTCGTCCGACTTCCTGTGTAATGCGGTTTGCCCCGCAATAGTCATACTTCCGGACCTCACTACCTTTTCCGGCACGTTTCGTTCGTGATTCACCAGTGGTCTCGGATTGTAATGGGACAATATAACAGGGTGTGAAGTGTGGTTGCACACCTCCCTTACAGTCCCGTAGTCCGTGTGTGCAGCATACCACCACGGTGACTCCTGTCGAACAGTGTGAGCGACAGTTCGTTGTACGATCCGTGAATCGGGCAGTAAGGGAATAATGAAAATCGTCAGTAAACGTCGTTTTCTGAAGACGGTGGAAAAAATCCACGAACCGACACTCTTGAATCGATCGAAACAGGGTACCCCTTGACAGAATTCCAGTGGTCCAACGGTTGAAACAGAGCCGAAAGAGCCGAATCTGTAACGACTAGTTCTCAGTTTCGCATATTTCAGAACTTCCTGTGCGCTGTCGATACTGTCAGCATGAAAACAATCATGTATAACGGAAATCGAATCGACGCTCCGGGATCTACAATCGGTGGTCTTGAGGCGATTCGATACAACGGCGAGATCGTCTCTTCAAAACGATCCATTCTGGGTATGACCCACAACTTTGAAGTCGAAGAAGAAGGCGCTCTCGTACGTTATGAAGTCCGTATTGGAACGCGGTGGACCGGATTCGCTACGTGCACGGTTCATCGAAACGGTGAGTTGCTGTTTACGGACGGCTGAACCCGTGCATGAGCGCATATACGGTGCTCACGAAACCAGCCGCTCTGTTCGTTTCTCCAAACGGCGACCTGAAACGCCGCGCCGAGCTAGACGCAATGTGCGAAACTCAGACTCACCTCACAAGAACCATCTTTCTCGTCTCTCTGATGTGTCCCGCCTTGACGGTGTAAAAAAAATACCTGATGGAAGAGAGGATGCGTTGAAAACAGACGAATGTTGTCCGGCCAGAATCGCGCGTTGCTTCCAATTGCCGTTGTAATCCGGAACTCTGGTTTGCGAGATACACTCGAGTCAGGGTTCCAGCGGCAAAATATCTCCCACAAGGTCTGCATCAGCCGTAAACGCATCGTCTGATGCGCCGCTGCCCCAAGCGACCAGGATACAGATTCCTGAGAGGTTCTTCAGTCGAATCGCGTCATTATCATCGCTGGTCCGTCGCTTTCCTCATGGACACCGTTATCAGTGCTTGTCATTCCCGCGTCCTGGCCGCCAACGGCGTCGAAAGTATGTTCATAAGACAGGAACTGGATGACCGCATTCGAAATGTCAATCAGAGCGATGCCATGTGGCAAGCCAATCTGCACACCATGGGTCTCAAAACTCTCAACATGGACTGCCACGATTCCGACATCCAAAAAAGTCGTCCGTCGATTTAGTTGACTCCATATTCACGGCCGCCATTCCCGTTATATAAAACGAGTCGCCAGCCGATCAAATCCTGGTGTGCGGGGCCCGCCAGTTCAATCGCTTCGCCAGAGTCGTTTCCGTTGTTGTCATAATGGATTTCATTGATGAATACGCTCTGCGCTTAAAGAGCCGCCGGAGGAGAACCAATAAGAACGAGAATCAACATGACTGCTCGCATGGAAAAATGGAATTTGCCATGGTCCACAATGGTTCTGACGCCCCCCTGCAGCGTATCGACAATCTGCATGTGATTCAGTACAATTCCAGTGTCCCAATTGTGCCGTTTCCTGCAATTCTAGTGTCCCACTTGTGCGATTCCCTGCAACACAAGTGGAATTTTCCGAACAGCGATTCTTTTGCCGGTGTTTTCCTTCTGAATAGGCGAGTACCGTCTACCGGATTGGTCCAGTGTAATCCGACAGTCAGACGTCCAGTGACAGATTTCCTTTATTCAAAACCGCACCGGCTGTATTGATACAGATATCGAATTGCGTGGCCGCACCGAAAACGGCAGTCGTGTCAGTCACGGAGCCACAGTCCACGACCTCGGGAGCGGTATAACGCCTCTTTTCCATTTGATATGTTTGATTCTCGGCGCACCACGCTTCCCTCGCGTCTTCATTCTACTGCCTTGTCCTGGAACACGTACTGGAAACGCTCTGGACGACACGGACAAATAAATTGTAATGATTCATACCAGCAGACCGGATACGAAACACCCTTCAATGGTCAGGTCTCTGACTCATACGCTTGCATGGCACGCATTTGCTCGATAGATTAGTGTCAGGGGCACCCCAAAGCCTCTCCAATATAAGAGGTGTCTTTACTCTCAAACCAGGCCCCCGGACGCTGCAGCGTTTCGGGGGTTTGTTGTATCGGTGCGCCCGCGTACGGTCCATGTTCTGCCTGAAAATCACAAAGCAGACCGGTACGAAGCCGACCACCTCTTTTAAACTCCCTCGTTTCTTGCAGTGCCTGGCTGACGTGGTTATACTTATGAACAATCAGGTGGGACGATATCACGTCGCACATTAAGTTTTCGCATGTTCTCGTTCGTGAATTCAAGTTTAATGCCATGTCGATTACAGCGAAAAATGTTGTGCTCCTGTAATCGTCGGAACGTCTGGTAGCGTTTGCGTAAAGATTCAACCATTTAATCTGTTCAAGGGGAAATGAATCATGCGAATTAAAAAATTAACCGTCTCTACAGTTACTGTTTCACTGTTCTTGCTGATCAACGCCAGTTGCAACACTCCTGAGCAGGACAACGCTGAAACTCATGACGCCATCGTTGCTGCTAACGAACAATTCATGACAGCTTTTAACAATAGTGATGATGCGGCCTTGGCAGCCCTGTATACGGAAGATGCAAAACTGATGCCCAGTAACAGCGATTTCGTCAGCGGAAACGAAGCCGTGCAAGCTTTCTGGAAGTCAGTATTTGACATGGGCATAAAAAGTGCGACGCTTGAAACTTTGGAAGTAGAAGGGATGGGCGACACAGCGTGGGAAGTCGGAGAATACACCCTCTTCACGGAAGGAGAACAAGTCGCTGATTCGGGAAAATATATTGTAATCTGGAAAATGGTGAGCGGGCAATGGAAATTGCATCGAGATATCTGGAACACCAGTATGCCGTCACAGCCACAAGCCGAATAAACCGAGATATCCTGAAAAGGTAATGTGATTCTGCCTTTCAAAGCTCCCACATAGTCCAGTTATCGAACCAGTTCATGCGGGACCTAGAAACGATAATCGAATTACGATTTGTTTTACCTGTAATGCCTGTCACTCCTAAAGATGCACGATGACGTCAAAGGACGTTGTTACGGAAATACGCCGCCTCATCGCTATGCGTGGGGCGCCGCAGTTCATTCGCTCGGACAACGGACCGGGAAACGTTACGAGCGCGCTGAGGAAAGCTTTTAAAGAACAGGGAATCAAAACTCATTACATTGAACCGGGATCGCCGTGGCAGAATCCCTTTATTGAGAGCTTCAACGCCCGACTGAGGGACGAGGTACTCAATCAAGAGCTATTCGCCAGCGTAACCGAGGCCAGAATTCTGATGGAACGCTGGCGGCAGGAATACAACACCGAACATCCACATAGCAGTCTCGGCTATTTGTCTCCAGATGAATACGCCGCGACACTCAATCATCAACAGACTCCGGAACTGACATAAACGCTGGTACAGGAAATCAGGTCATGCCACTAGCCAGCCAAGCAAGAGTTCTGCGCAGCTAAATCAGATGGAGAAGAACTAATCCCATGAAAGTGCTACGCTGCTTTTATATGCTTCTGTTTTTGGCAGGCTTGCTCGAAATAGTTTCGACGGCCCGGGCACAGGAACACCAGCACCCCGCCGGTGACGTGCAACAGCTTGGGCAGGTCATGTTTTCTACGTCTTGCACACCGGAAGTCCAGGAGGACTTCAACCGTGCTGTGGCGATGCTGCATTCCTTCTGGTATCAAAAGTCGGAAAAAGCGTTCGCATTAATTACGCAGAAGGATCCGAGCTGCGCCATGGCGTACTGGGGAATTGCCATGAGCCGTTTTCATCAGCTGTGGAGTAAACCTGGTTTTGAGGATTTGAGAGTCGGTTTAGCAGCACTGGAAAAAGCAACGACGGTTGGTGTGGAGTCGGAGCGCGAACACAGCTACATAAAGGCTCTCGAGCAGTTTTACATGGATGCTGATAAGGTGGATCATCTCACACGGATGATGGCCTACGAAGGAGCCATGGAAGAACTTTACGTTCGGTATACACAAGATTCAGAGGCAGCGATCCTTTATGCGTTAGCCCTTTTGGGCACCGCTTATTCGTCTCCGACGGACAAGACTTATGACCGCCAGAAGAAAGCTGGAGATATATTGGAAAAGATCTTTGCATCACAACCCGACCACCCCGGTGTAGCGCATTACATCATCCACAGTTATGACTATCCGCAATTGGCAAGGCGGGCCCTGAAGGCGGCCCAGCGGTATGCGAAGATTGCTCCGGACGCTCCGCACGCGCTGCACATGCCATCACATATTTTCACGCGGCTAGGTCTCTGGCAGGAGTCCATCGCTTCCAACCGAGCCGCGTCAGCTGCGGCGCGCAAAGATCAGTGGGCGAAAGAAGAGGTTCACACCATGGACTACATGGTTTATGCCTACTTGCAGGGAGCTCAGGACGGCGAGGCAAGAAGAATTCTGGAGAACTTACCAGAGGTTGCGGCGAGGCTGAAAGACGAGGACCACAGATATGCTGTCGGTGCGATTCCTGCTCGCTACGCGTTAGAGAACCGGCAGTGGAAAGAGGCGGCTACGCTGGTCGTGCCGACAGAGGTCTTTCGGGGTGGCAGCTCGTGCTGGGAAGAAGCGACGCTCTATTTCGCCCGGGGGTTGGGTGCGGTGCATACTGGAGAACTAGCGGAAGCACGGCGCTCGATCGCACAGTTGCAACTGTGCACGGAGGTCCTTCTCAACAGCGTGGAGAGTAATGGCGATCAGGCAGACGGTGCCAGGCTGAATGAAAACCTTTGGGCCAATTTAGTGGACGCGCAGCGGCTCGGAGTGTCGGCCTGGTTGGCTTTGATAGAGGGGAAGAAAGATCAGGCTTTATCCATGATGCGTTCCGCTGCCGACTTGGAAGACAGCACCGATAAGCCTCCCACAACACCAGGTGCCATAGTTCCTGCACGCGAGCTGCTTGGCGAAATGCTGCTAAAGGTGGAGCGCCCGATCGAGGCGTTGCCTGAGTTTGAAGCCACGCTTTCGAATTCTCCCAACCGATTCAGGTCGCTCTACGGCGCTGCCCGGGCTGCTAAGCTGGTCGGCGATGTCGAAATGGCAGGCGAGTACTACTCAAAGTTGTTGGAAGTCTGCCGGCTCGCCGACACCGAACGCGCCGAACTTCTCGAGGCTAAGAACTTCTTAAAGCAGTAGAAAGCGCGGCACATCAGATAATATACAGAATCGCAATCGGCCATCCTCACTTTCGCGTCATGCAGAGCGTTTGTGATCAATTTAGTACACAATCCGCTCAACGGAAGTCCGTCTGTCAAGCGACATCTACTTTTACGAGTTATGGCGATACCCAGTTTTACGAGTTTTGTGTTTAAGAAAGCGAATATCATGTAGTGATTCCACGTGCTTCTTCGAGGTTGCGCAGCCGGTAACTTCTACCTTTGATATTCAGGACGTGGGCATGATGAAGTAGCCGATCGAGAATCGCAGTAGCGAGCACTTCATCTCCTGCCAGAACCCGTCGGCGACCGGTGCGGAATTTGTCCTCGTTGAAACTCGCTACCGGGTCGAAGATTCATTTATGAATTAACGGCTTGATGCGGGTCAGTCGGATCTTTCGTTTTTTGAATGCGTGCATCGCCGGTTCGTTATTTCTTTTGACCCTGTGTACCGCGCGCATGAACTCAGATCCGGTTGCCGAACCCGAAGAGCCACTTCGCAAGTGCTGGTCGGGACGGCCGGCCATTTTCTTGTCGGTCTGGGCTGTTGGTGGCTTCTTGTTTCTCCTCGGACATGGTATTTTTCGGCTGACCCCGACTGCGACCGCCGCTGCGTTCGGCCCACTCACCGTTGTTGAGGCGATCGGACTCGCGGCCTCCATCATCTTGCTGGCAGTTGGAGAGGGGTATTATGCTATTCACAGGTTTTATGCGCCTCGATTCGTCGGGCGGTTGACGCACCTGCTTAAGGAGCGCAATCTTATCTTGAGCGCGCTGGCTCCCTTCGTCTGCATGGCTCTGCTGCCCTTTGACCGGGCCGACAGACGAAATGTTGTACGTGGCTGGTCAATGGTCGTGGCCATCTTACTGATGATTTTCCTCGTGCGCGGCGCTCCGGATCCGTGGCGGGGCATTATCCATGTCGGAGTTGTACTGGCCCTGCTGATGGGCACCGTTTCCGTATTCGTGCGGTCCGTCATGGCCGTTTCCAGGCATTTGAAAACCGGCAAGCAGGACACAGATTCTGCGATGGAAGTCTCCGGATCTGCGGCAGAAGTCTCCCGTTCCGCACTGATTCCGGGCGGTGGGGAAAACACGTCTTCCTGATTTCACCGAACAGGCAATCTTGAATGAAAAACCTATGCATATTCATCAGATACTATGTAAAACTGTGTAATTCTGATCGGTAATACCTACTTTCAGATAGAATTCAACAGGTTTTGCATGTTAATAGACGTCGATCTTGATCTGGTCAGGAAGTATGACAGACCCGGTCCCAGATACACAAGCTACCCGACCGCACCGCACTTCTCCGACGCATTTAGCCTCGGCGATTGGGAAACGCATATAAACACGAGCAACGAAACAGCGGCCAGACCCCTCTCGCTCTACTTCCACATCCCGTTCTGCAACAGACTTTGCTGGTTTTGCGCGTGCTCGATGATCGTGTCGCGCTCGAGCGAACCCATGAAGAAATACTTAGCGACGCTTCATCGCGAAGTGAAGCTCTATGCATCCAGAATGAATCCGAATCGAAAAGTCGTCCAGATTCATTTCGGAGGTGGAACGCCGACCCACATGACGCCGGATCAGATTCGCGAAGTGGGCACGATGATACACGATACGTTTCAGGTGGCCGAAGACGCGGAAATATCAATCGAGATGGATCCGCGAGGACTGACGGAGGAGCATATTCTTGCATTGCGTGACGTCGGGTTTAACCGGGCATCGGTGGGTATCCAGGATTTTGACCCCAAAGTCCAGAAAGCGATCAATCGTGTCCACGACGCCGAGTTGGTGGGACGCGTCTTGGATTGGATTCGCACAGCGGGCTTCAACTCTCTCAATCTCGACTTGATATACGGATTGCCGCATCAGACGATTGCATCCTTCGAGGACACACTCGAACAGATCATCGCATTCGAACCCGACCGGCTGGCTGTTTTCAGCTACGCGCATGTACCGTGGATAAAGACGCACCAGAAACTGATCCTTCCGCAAGACATGCCGGCGCCGGAGGAAAAACTTCGAATATTGAAGTACATCATTGAGACCCTAACCACTCGCGGCTACGATTATATCGGCATGGATCACTTTGCAAAATCAGAAGATGAACTGGCCGTAGCGCAGCGCGAAGGTTCGCTGCAAAGAAATTTCCAGGGCTATTCCACGTGGGCGGGCACTGACATCCAGGCATTTGGCATGTCGTCGATCAGCCAGCTTCCCCGCGCCTACGCCCAGCACACCAAAAACCTGGAATTGTGGCACAGCGCAGTCGACGCCGGTCGGCTTCCGCTCGAGCGCGGTGTGGCGCTGAGCGAGGAAGATGCAGAGAGGCGCCACATAATCATGAGGCTCATGTGCGATATGGGGATGAATTACGCACAGCTTTCTGAAGATCTGGGATATGACGTGCGTGATCGCTTCCGGACGGAGTTCGAGTCGCTGGACACGTTCGAAGAGGATGGGCTTCTCTCCCGGAGTGAGAGTGGCATCGAAATCACATCCGTGGGTCGACTCTTCATTCGAAATATCGCGATGACCTTTGATGCGTATCTCGAACAGGGTCAGGAACGTTTTTCACAGACCGTCTGAGACTGACGAAATGATGCGTCAAACATACGATACGATCATCATCGGGGGCGGAATCGCAGGCCTGACAGCGGCGCTGCGATTGAAGGAACAGGGACTTTCGGTAAAACTCGTCGAGGCGTCCGGTCGTGTTGGAGGAGTCCTTCGAACGATGCACCGAGACGGTTTTCTCGCCGAGTCCGGACCGAATTCCATCCTCGAAACCCACGAGGAAGTGACGCGGCTGATTGATGACATCGGTCTCGCTGATGAACGGATATATGCGTCCGATACGGCCAGAAATCGATTCGTGGTCCGCAATAATACGCTCGTCGCGCTGCCCATGTCACTCGGCAGCTTTGTGAGCACCCCGCTCTTTTCGTCCTCTGCCAAACTGCGATTGCTGGCCGAGCCGTTCATTCGGCGTGTCGATCCCCGTACGGAGGAGTCGGTGGCGGATTTTGTTCGTCGGCGCATCGGTCAGGAATTCCTGGACTATGCGATCGATCCTTTCGTTTCGGGCGTGTATGCAGGTCGCCCGGAAAATCTGAGCGTCAAGTATGCCTTTCCTGGACTCGTCCGGATTGAAGAACGCTACGGAAGCCTCATCGCAGGGCAGATCCTGGGCGCGCGAGAACGACGCAGAAGAGCAGAAAAGACCAAAAGAACGGCGCGAATGTTCACGTTCGTCGACGGTCTCGCCCGACTGCCGGAAGCCATCGCGTCCAAACTCGGATCGATCGTGAGAACGGGGCTGACGATTGGTCGCATCGAGTATCGCAGCGGCGTCTGGCAAGTGGCTGATTTGGATGAAAAGGAAGCATGGACCGCGCGCAGTGTGATTTTTGCGGCGGGTATTCGGGATCCAAACCTGCTTCGCGACCTCGTACCGGATTTCGAATCGCTGGCCGCGGTCAAGTATCCACCGCTGAGCGTCGTATCGCTCGGATTCAGGCGCGAAGATGTCGCTCACGCGCTCAATGGGTTTGGCGTGCTGGTGCCCTCGGTAGAGAACAGATCCATCCTCGGCGCTCTTTTCTCCTCGACACTGTTCCGCGGCCGGGCGCCCGAAGGGTGTGTACTCATTACGACGTTTGTGGGGGGCGCGCGGCAACCGGAGCTGGCCCGGCGGGAGGATGCCGATATACGTCGGCTCGTGCTCAAAGACCTGACCGCCCTGCTCGGAGTTTCTAGCGCGCCGGTCTTCGAACATCTTGTGCGCTGGCGGGCCAGCATTCCGCAGTATGAAGTCGGTTATGGCCGCGTACACGCCGCGATCGATGCTGCAGAGAAAGCCCATGAAGGACTGTATTTCACGGGAAACTATCGGGACGGCATTTCGGTGCCTGATACGATCAAACATGCCACAGAGACTGCCGCACGCGTTTCGAAGATGCTCCTGCGCTCGGCGGCCATGGAACCGGCAACTGCGCAAACCAGTGCGCTGGCCGCTGATCGAGCCACCGCGCCGGCCGGTACGCCGGCTCCTGATCCAGCAGCAAAGCCGGCCGCCGGAGTGCCACTGCCATGAGAGATCAAAACGCGAACATTCTTCTCAGGCCCCGACGCCTTCGATCGGGTCCCAGCATTCGATCGATGGTGCGGGAAACGCGCTTGCACGCCGATGATCTTATCATGCCGCTTTTCGTGGAGCCCGGTTCGAATGTAAAAAGGCCCATTACATTGATGCCCGGACAATACCGCTATTCGATCGACATGCTGCCCGCTGCGGTTGATGCTCTGCTCGAAGTCGGCGTACGATCGGTGATTCTGTTCGGAATTCCGGAGAGGAAAGACTCCACGGGGTCCGACAGCCTGCACGACGATGGCATCGTACAGAAAGCACTCCGCACGCTTCGATCTTCCCATCCGGATCTGTATTTGATCACGGATGTCTGCCTGTGCGAGTATACCGATCATGGTCACTGCGGTGTGCTCCGGAACGGCGTTGTGATAAACGACGAAACCTTGCGCCTTTTGCAAAAGCAGGCCGTCAGTCACGCCGATTCGGGAGCGGACATGGTTGCTCCGTCGGGTATGATGGATGGGATGACAGCTGCGTTAAGGTCAAGCCTCGACACAGAGGGACATACCGGTGTCTCGATCATGAGCTACAGCGTCAAATACGCGTCGGCCTACTACGGTCCGTTTCGGGAGGCCGCTGACTCCTCGCCGCAGCAAGGGAACCGGCGCGCCTACCAGATGGACCCTCCGAATCGGCGCGAGGCGCTTCGCGAGGCGCGCCTCGATGTAGCCGAAGGCGCCGACATCATCATGGTAAAGCCCGCCCTGGCCTATCTGGACATAGTCCGGATGGTCCGCGACGATGTGGCCTGCCCGGTTGCCTGCTACAATGTTTCGGGCGAATACAGTATGATTAAAGCGGCCGCGGCCGCCGGAATGATCGACGAGCAGGCCGTTATGATGGAGACACTCGTGTCGATGAAGCGTGCGGGTGCTGATCTGATTCTAACCTACTTCGCCGAAGATGCCGCGCGACTTTTAAAGCAGGGTGCGCCCTGAGAAGAACATGCAGGACAACCGAATGGATAAAAGAGAAACGAGCGCCAGATTATTCGAAGCTGCCACGAAGGTGATTCCCGGCGGTGTGAATTCACCCGTTCGCGCATTCCGCGGAGTCGGCGGCACACCCCCGTTCATAAAACGGGCGTCGGGCCCGTGGGTATACGACGAGGATGACAATCGCTATCTGGATTTTGTAGGGAGCTGGGGACCGATGATCGTCGGCCACGCGCACCCGGAAGTTGTCGAGGCCGCACAGAGGGCAATTCGAGACGGGTTTTCATTCGGTGCTCCGACGCGCGCTGAAACAGTGCTCGCCGAAGAGATCGTTGCCCGCGTACCCCACATTGAAATGGTCCGACTCGTAAACAGTGGTACCGAGGCAACCATGTCCGCAGTCCGCCTGGCAAGGGCCGCAACCGGCCGGGATCGCATCGTCAAGTTTGACGGGTGTTATCACGGCCATGCCGACAGCTTTCTGGTTGCGGCGGGATCCGGCGCGCTGGACATCGGCGAGCCCAGTTCCCCGGGTGTTCCACGGGCAGTAGTGAAGGACAGTCTTATCGCGTCATTCAACGATCTGGGGGTCGTAGAGGACTTTTTGGAGGGTGATGATGTCGCGGCGGTTATTGTTGAACCGGTTGGTGGCAATGCCGGATGTATACCGCCGATTGACGGGTTTCTCGAGGGACTTCGCGAAATGTGTGACCGACACGGAACCCTGCTGATCCTTGACGAGGTGATGACGGGCTTCCGCGTAGCGCGTGGCGGCGCCGTCGAGCGATTCGGGATCCGTCCCGATCTGGTCACTTTCGGCAAGGTGATCGGAGGCGGTTTTCCAATTGGTGCGTACGCTGGTCCTGAACATCTGATGCGTCAGGTTGCGCCGTCGGGCAGCGTCTATCAGGCGGGGACCCTCTCGGGAAACCCCGTGGCAGTTGCGGCCGGGACGGCCACGCTCGCGCTGCTCGACGCGGCTGCGTACGAGACGCTTGAGTCGCTCGGCGCGTATCTCGAGCGTAGTCTGCTCGGCGTGATTCACGGATCGAGTTTTCCAGTTGTTTTACAGCGCGTGGGGTCCATGTTTTCGCTTTTCCTGCGCTCTGAGCCCGTGCTTCGCGTGAGCGATGCCGCCGACATAGACCATGAGCAGTTTGCTTCCTTCTTCCATGGCATGCTGGACGACGGTTTCTACCTGGCTCCCAGTGCCTACGAAAGCAGTTTTCTGTCTCTTTCACACACACCCGGGCTGATCGACGAATTCGTCGCCGGCACGGCAGAACATTTCCACCGCGTCTTTGCAACGCTAGTCTGATTATCAGTATGAAGTACCGCGCATTCGGGCTGAATCACAATACAGCACCAGTAGCTATTCGAGAATTACTCGAGTTCAGCGACGCAGCGATAGAACAATTGTATGCATCCGTGCAATTGGTTCCGGGCGCCGAGTGGCTGTTGATTTCCACCTGTAATCGAACCGAAGTATACATGCGCGGGCCGGAGGAGGCGATGGAGACGATTCTGCTCGCGCTCGCTGGCGAGAACAGCGTGTGGCCAGCCGATAATTCCTTCTCCTGTTCGGGACCAGATGCGGTTCGCCATGTTGTTGAAGTCGTATCAGGGATCCGGTCCCAGATTGTTGGTGACGGACAGATCCTGAACCAGACCAAGACCGCGTATCGTCTGGCATCATCGGCGGGTACGCTTGGACCGTGGATGCACCGCCTGATGCACACGGCCTTTGCCACGGCGAAAGATGTTATTACCAAGACTGGCCTCAGCAGAACGGGTTCTTCCGTTGCACGAAGTTCGGTTCAGACGGCAATAGAGCATCTCCTGGAGTGCAATATTCCGGAACCGTGGAGCTTTGCGGTCCTGGGTGGAGGCCGCATGGCTGCCCTCGTGTTGCAGGCACTATCCGGTGAACCGCGCGCTGCGGTAACCCTTCTGAACCGGACGCAGGAAACCGCAAAAACGCTCGCAGGCAAGTACGGGATGGATACAGCGCCGTGGGAGGAGCGTTACCGGATTTCGTCGTGCGTTGACGTGGTGATTGCAGCCACAGGCGCACAGGAAGTTGTCCTGCGAGCCGATACGACGCTGGATCGCAGCAACAGCCGCGATGCGCTGCTCATCGACATAGCGGTGCCTCGGAATATTGATCCTGACATGGATTCTCGCACCGGGTACAGGGTGCTGAATATTGACGAGCTTTTATCGGGCAACGATTCCGGCCGTGATTCCGGCGACGTTGGTCTTTCCAGGGAAGTCGTTCACGCCCGGGAACTGTGCGACGGAGCAGTCGAAGACATCATGGGATGGCAGCGTGAACGAGCAGTCCTGCAGTCGACCATTCAGACCCTGTATGATACTTTCGAGGAGGTCAGAAGCAGGGAAGTAAACCACAATTTGCACCGGTTCGATCCTGCTTCCCGTGGGCAAATCGATAGTCTTACTCGATCCATCATGCAGAAATTGCTCGCCATCCCGGTGGTCAGACTGAAAACCATGGCTGCGACGGATATGGATCTGGCGGGACGAGTGGAGATTCTGAACGCTTTGTTCGAGCGTGTTACCTGTGAGGAGTGACGTACTGCATGTATCAGATACCGGACGAATGGCTATGGATAGCGTGATCAGGATAGGTACTCGAGGAAGTCGCCTAGCCATCTGGCAGGCAGACGATGTGGCCGCGAGACTTGCACGCGCGGGAATTACCAGTGAAAAGAAAGTCATCGTCACCAAGGGCGATGTGGATCGTGACACGCCACTTCCAGAATTGGGCGATAAAGGACTCTTCACCGCCGAGCTGGATCTGGCGCTTCTGGAAGGGTCAATTGATCTGGCCGTCCACTCGCTCAAGGATCTTCCTACGGTCCTCTCCGATGGCCTCGCGCTGGCCGCTGTGCCGGTTCGGGCCGCTCCGTGGGATGTATTGGTGGCGCGAACGACTGAGGTCACCTCGCTGGAGGATCTTCCTCAAGATGCGGTAATTGCAACGGGTTCACTCCGGCGTGCCGCGCAGCTTCGGGCGTGGAGACCCGGCATCCGAATTGCCTCTGTTCGTGGAAACGTTGAAACGCGGCTGGCCACGTTGGAGACGAGCGACTGGGACGGGATGATTCTTGCAGAAGCAGGACTTGTACGACTTGGTCTCGGCGATCGAATTACAGAATCTATCGACCCGCGTATCATGCTTCCCGGCGTAGCGCAGGGCGCCCTCGGAATCGTTATGGCCTGGGATCGCATGGACGCATTCTCCGACATGATCCGACTGCTCGACGATCCGTTCGTTCACCAGGTCGTACGGACGGAGCGCGCCTTTCTGCGAACCCTCCAGGGCGGGTGTCAGGTACCGATCGGGGCACTGGCCAGGCGCGTGGACGTCGGTGTGCTGCGTCTGGAAGGGTTCGTTGCCTCGCTCGACGGAAGCAGGATTATCCGCGGCGAGCAGTCTGGTCCAGAGAATGATCCGGAATCGCTCGGGTCGGACCTTGCGCAAGAGCTCATTGATCGCGGGGCCGCGGACGTACTCGCATCTTTCCATGATCAATCCCGGTGAGCTCTGATATGGATATCCTTTTCTACCGGGAAGAACGCGGCAACGACAGTTTCCGCAAGCAATTCGAATCCGAGGGGTATTGCGTGGGCTTCGCACCGATTCTGCGTACGGAATTCTTGGTTCCGGAGGCGCCGCCGCACACAACCGATGCGGTCGTCGTGACAAGCTGGCGTGCAATGGAGGCATTGGAGCACAACATGGAACTGCAGAACCGCGTTCGTGAAGCGGCTGGCGACGCACCCTGGTACGGTGTTGGCAGCGCCACGCGCCTCGAAATAGGTCGGAAAGGATTTTATCTTCAGCAGAATGATGCCGCCTGCGCCGCTGATCTGATGAATTCGGTTATTGCTTCGGGCGCAAAATCTGTGCTGTTCCTCGCAGGAGACCCACATCGACCCGCTCTCGAAAATGGATTGCGGGAGGCGGGAGTAACCGTGCAGACATATGTGATATACCGGACCACTGCGATGGCCGTACCGCCATTGCCAATGTCGGAGTCTCCTCGCTGGATCGTTCTGTTCAGCCCGCGAGGGGCGGGCGTAGTCGCCGATACCGGACGAGTTCCAGCGCACACGCGCATCGCTGCGATCGGTAATACAACGGCCAGGGCAGCCCGCGAAACCGGACTCCCGGTAACGGCGGTAGCATCCCGTCCGGAACCCGCGTCTCTGATCGAGGCGATTAGACAGTCCGATAAAGCATTGTTACGCAATATATAGAATCAATTATTCTGATTTACACCTATGGCAAGCAAACCATTTCCGGTTCTTGAAAATGACCTTCTTCTGCGCGCCGCACGCGGTGAAGAGGTACCGCACACCCCTGTCTGGATGATGCGGCAGGCCGGGAGATATTTGCCCGAATATCACACAGTCCGCGAAGGGCACACGTTTTTCGAAACGTGCCGCAGTCCGGATCTGGTAACGGAGATCACCATCCAGCCGACTCGCCGTTTTCCGATCGACGCCGCAATCATTTTTTCAGATATTCTCGTGATTCCGCAGGCCATGGGACTCGAGGTTCAGATGGTGCCCGGTCGCGGTCCCGTGTTACCCGAACCCCTCGCGGGTCCGGCCGATCTGAAACGGCTCATCAAGACGGACGTCAGCGAATCGCTCCATTACGTTTTCGAGGCCATCACGCAGACGAGGCATGCTCTCGACGGGCGGGTCCCGCTGATCGGATTCGCTGGAGCGCCGTGGACGCTCATGGCCTACATGATCGAAGGCGGCGGAAGCAAATCGTGCGACAAAGCGCGGGCGTGGTTGTTTGCCGAGCCCGGGCCGTCGCAAAAACTGCTGGACGATATCACCGAAATGGTGATTGCGTATCTGAGCCGTCAAATTGAAGCAGGAGCGCAGTTTATCCAGATTTTCGATTCCTGGGCGGGTGTGCTCGCTCCCGAGCAGTTCGCGCGTTATTCTCTTCCCACCCTGCGCCGAATCGCTGCTGCTCTCCGGTCGGACTATCCAGAAATACCGCTGGCTGTTTTCGCCCGGGGTGCGCACTATGCGCTCGAAGACCTCGCAGATTCTGCATTCGACGTGGTATCGATAGACTGGACTGTCGATCCGGTTGCGGCCCGCCGTATCGTGGGCGACCGCGTAACGTTGCAGGGTAATCTGGACCCGGCCACCCTGTTTGCCTCGCCGGATGTCATCCGACGGGCTGTTCGCTCGATGATCGATGCGTTCGGCGCGAACCGTTATATCGCAAATCTTGGTCACGGTATGCTGCCCGCCCACAGGCCAGAACACGCCGGTGTTTTCGTTGACGCTGTGCACGAAATTTCTTCAACGACAAAAGCCGCGTGACCAATGACACCCCGCGAATTCCTCAAGCGATACTCGTTCGATGAGCGGCTTGTAAACGGCCGGTTCTTCCCGTCCACCCCACTCGAACTGCAGGACGACGACCGCGTGGCGGTCGTGCTCTTCAACCTTGGTGGCCCCCGAAATCAAGACGAAGTGGAGTCATTCCTGTACAATCTGTTTATGGATCCGGCGATCATAGATATCCCCCTGCCGACTTTCCTGCGGCACCCGATTTGCACATGGGTTGCGCGCAAACGGTCACAGACCGTACGAGAAGAATATGGCCTGATCGGCGGATGTTCGCCGCTGAATGCGTACACCAAGAGCCAGGCTAAGCTTCTTGAAGCTGCCCTCAACGGGAGGGAAACCGAAGCCGGAAACGTCTCCTTCCGCGTCTATACGGCCATGCGATACGGGTGGCCGAGCAGCGAAGACGCAGCAGCGCAGATGCGGGCGGATGGAATCACAAAGGTAGTCCTGCTCCCGCTGTACCCGCATTTCTCAAAGACGACAACGGGCGCATCACTCGTGTACTGGAAGGCGCTCGAGGATGATGGAACGCTTCCTCGCTTGCCGACCGTATCCGTTTTTGAATACGCGGCTCACCCGGCCTACATCGACGCGATCAATGCCCGGATCGAAGAAGGGCTGAGCAGATTTCCCGAAGATATTCGCCGCGATGTGTATCTGCTCTTCAGTGCCCACGGTACACCGGTTAAGGAGATGACCGTCCGGAAAGATCCGTATTGCTGCCTCATCCATTCTACAGTCAGCAGTCTCATGCAGAAGCGAGGCGAAAGTCTTCAGTTTGAGGTGGCGTTCCAGAGCAAGGTGGGTCCGGCCGAATGGCTGACACCGTCCACATTGGATGCGCTGAAGCGGCTCGCCGATGAGGGTCGCACGAATGTCCTCGTGATTCCGATAGCGTTTGTAAGTGATCACATCGAGACCGTTTTCGAGCTCGACATTGAAATCCGGAAGGAGGCGGAGGAGGCCGGTATCGAACGATTCGAGGTGATGACCGGCTTGAACGACCATCCGTTATTCATAGAATCACTGGCAGACGTGACACTGCGTCACGTTGGTCTTCCTGGCCTGACGGCGGAAGGGCAGGGCATTCCCGCTCGTCGCCACGCTGCGTCGTCGCGCAGCCTCACCTGCCATCAGTGTATCAGAAACGCGGAGGCCTGGTGCTGGTCGGACTCCAACCAGTCCAATTATCCCGTATCCGACACCTGATTATAGATGATTCCGCCGCGAGCGCTCGTGCTCCGAGCGGCATCTACAGGACACCCCACGCCATCTGATAAAGCAAACCCCGTCCTCCGTCCCGTGCGATTCAGCGAGTCGCTTTTGCGGGGATTTCCATTGCGGCCGGATACATCACCATCTTTTCAATGAAGAATTCCATCATGCGATCTCGATTGATGCCGGAATGGCCGCGGTCCGGCCCCACCAGCATATCGAAACTTTTAGCTGCTCTTTGCAGGGCCTGACTGATGAGTGAGCTGCATCATATTGGAGGAGTGCACATTGTTGTCTGCAATTCCCCAGTACAACATCAGACTGTCCTTCAAGCCATCCACGTACGTCACCACCGATCCCTCGTCGTAACCGGTGCGTTTTCCTGCGGCCTCCGCATATGCCGCTCTCTGTAGATCGTGTCGTAGTGGCGCCAGTCCGTAACGGGTGAGGAAGAGAATGCTGCCTGAAATACGTTCGCGTGGCGGACGATCCCCATCGCCGATCCGCCCCGGGAGATCCGGGTGGCAAAGTGGCTGGCAAAGTGGATGTTGAACTTCCGCCGCAAATCACCACTTCGCACATACCTGTTGAAAATAACGACGATCTTGCAGCGACGACTGTATATTCGGATCAACAGAAACCCCCGATCTTCACGGACAGCAGTAATCTGATCTCGTCGTGGTCAACAGACTCCATCTCGGACCCATTCTCTTAAAAACGGGTATGTGGTTCTGGTCGATATGGCCGTGCTGGGAATGCTTGAGATTGCGGCTCAAGGGCTCGGTCTTGACGATCCCATCATCGACTACAACAGTCCATGGGGCGGGCTCTGGCCACTGCCGGAACAGCAGGTCAGCAGTTGTCAAGCGACATCTACTTTTACGAGTTATGGCGACACCCAGTTTGCGCCGGATTAGGTGGCCAGCATCAATCAGAATGCCCGGCCGGTTACGCCGGAATACACACCTCATTTATGTAATGCTGTTATTGATCGCAAGAATCGCTTCTGAGAGCTTTTCTTCATGCTCTGAGTTTTGCTCAGAAATATTATTTTCATCGTAAAAAAGACTGAGTTGAAGGAGCGCAAATCTTATTGCTCGCTTCTTCATCTCTGGGGTCCCGGCTGCCTCGGAAAGAGTCAATCCATTCTTGACGATGGTATCAAGCGTTTCCTCAAGAACTCTTTCTTTTACTCCTTCGCAGTGATTGATTATTTCGCTCGCGGCCGGATCACCGGTTGGTATACCTTTGATCTCGTACTCAACTAAGCGCACGGCTTGTTTTGTTGCCTCGCGACAAGCACGAAGTGTCGACGAAACAGATTGGCCATCGTCCACCAGTTCGATAAAATGCCCGATTTCTCGGCGGTGAAGATCAATGTTTTCGAACACCAACATGCTACAGTGAGCACAGACGCCAATCGAGTCCAGGCTGACGTTTGATCCCCCTCTCAAGCAATTTTTACACTGAGACATTGCTACTGTTTGCGTATTGCCCGGTTGAAACTGCACTAAAGAATCTCAACAATCATGCCGCATTGTTTCGACAGTGATGTCATTGCACCGTAATTTTATAGTACGACCTCTCCACAATGCTGTACAGTTTCGTCGCAACCAGCGCAGCCAGGTCCGCGACGGCTTCAAGGGTTCGATAGTAAAGGCGTTTCGTGGTCGTTCTGATAAGGACACATGATGGCGGTGACCGATAATTGAGGATTATCAACAGCCTTATCCTGTCTCAAGAATGCAGTGTTATCGTCGCAGGCGCTCTTCTAAATTCTTGCTTCACCGAAACTTTATAACTATATATTAAGAGCTGAAGCAGAGAATCGAAGTCGCTGTATCAATTCGTTGGTCATCGACCCATTGACATCTCATTTCTGCCCCTGGATCCTTAGCAGGACGGCTTGAAGTAGGTATCGATCCCACCAATTAGATCGCCACCCTTTTTATGAGACGTACCCTTTTACTCTTCCTAGTTACGACTGCACTTGTGGGAAGCCACCGTTCCGTCGCCCAGACCGTTCTTCGAGCCAGTCTGTTCGGGAGTGGTAGCGCCCGGCTCATGAGTGCGAACCATATTCTTTTTAGCACCCTCGGACAACCGATCGCCGGTTTCTCGGACGTACTGCGAAGTGGATTCTGGTACGTCGCAGGCCCAGCTGCAATCGTCGTCGACGTCGAAAATGATGCCGGCGCATCGCTTCCTGATCAATTTCAACTGCGCCAGAATTATCCAAACCCATTTAATCCGTCCACGACCATTGCCTATGACCTCCCGGAACTTTCGAGTGTTCGAATAGAGATTTTCGATGTACTCGGTCGCCTCGTCGGAGAGCTCGTTCATGCCGAACAGGAGGCCGGTAACTACAGCGTTGTCTGGGATGGTCGGAACGCAGACGGTCAGCTTGTTTCCACCGGCCTTTACATTTATCGCCTCGTTACTCCGTCTGTCTCGCGCACGCGAGCCATGTTGCTCGTGAAGTAAGCGCTCACGGGAGGCTCGTCGCCGCTAGACGGGTCTTAACGCCATGATACACACGTTGATCGAGCGCTCCACACCCATATTATTTATTCATTTAAGCTTCCAGACCCATGAAACGCTTTATCCTTTTCCTGATTGTTACCACGTTTGGGTTTGTTCATTCCGCCAACGCGCAGGTGCCCCTGACCCTAGGGTATCAAGCTGTTCTCACCGACGCGACCGCTACACCGCTCGCCGATGGAGACTACGATCTTACGTTCAAGCTCTACGACGTCGCCGCGGGAGGCATTGCGCTCTGGACTGAGACGCAGACCGTATCGGTACTGGGCGGCGTCTTCAGCGTAGCCCTGGGCTCGGCGACCGCGCTGAGTCTTCCGTTCGACACCGCGTACTGGCTAGGCGTTTCGGTGGGCACTGACGCGGAATTGGATCCGCGTGTCGCGCTTACGGCGTCCGCCTACAGCCTGAGTTCTCGGGGCACGGTAAACGAACCGGCGGATGGCGACAGTTTTGCCATTCGCACAACGGATGGAGAGACCGCTCATCTTCTGAGTGCGAACGGCGACGTTGAGCACGCTGGAATCGGCTTCTTTGGCGAAGGAATCGTTGTTGGACCCGATACAACCGTATTCGTGTTACCGGACTCCGTTGCTGGAAAAGTCGGAATGGCGAAACAGGCACCTGATGTGCCGTCCATCGGTATACGTGCGGAAGGCTCCTTCATAGGAGTATGGGGTTTCTCGACCCCCGGTACAGGTGTAATCGGCCTGTCGAAAAGCGGTGATGGCGTCTTCGGTGGGTCCTTCTCGGGACTAGGGATTAAAGGCGATTCGGACAGCGGTAGAGGCGTCCAAGGCCAGTCGAAAAGCAGTGAAGGAGTCTTCGGCCAGTCGACATCGGGGACGGGTGTCAAGGCTATTTCTGGCACTGGAATAGGCCTGCAGGCTGAAGGAGACCCTGCGGGAGATTTCATTGGTCAAGTCAAGATCTCAGACGTTCCTCTCGATCAGAATAACTGCAACGTGCTCGTCTGGGGCACGGATATGGTGGTGAAATACAAGGAACTATGCGATACCGGAGGAGGAGGAGAGAGTGCATGGTTAACCGAAGGGGGAAATATCGTATCGACGACAGCCGACGTCGTGATCCGGGATCCAAGCGGTATCGTAACGACCCGATTTAATACGGACGGCACCTCCTTCCACGCGGGTCTGGAGACTTTCGCGGGCGGACTCGTGATTCCGAATAGCGGCGGTGGTAGCGGCAACGCGGTTGAAATCATTCCGGGTGCGTCGTGGGCATTCAGAGTCAATGGATCGTCACGTCTTGCGGGTAATGCGCTGATAGACGGAAACGTGACTATCATTGGGAATCTCTCAAAGTCTTCTGGTTCATTTAGGATCGACCATCCGCTGGACCCCGAAAACAAATACCTCTACCACAGCTTCGTCGAGAGCCCGGACATGATGAATGTCTACAACGGAAATATTGAGCTAAATGCACTAGGTGAAGCCATCGTTCAGCTACCTGATTATTTCGCGGCGCTCAATATGGACTTTCGTTATCAGCTGACCCCAATAGAAGCACCAGGGCCCAATCTCTATATAGGTGAACGGATTCAAAACAATCAGTTCAAGATCCGTGGTGGTACGCCAGGGCTAGAAGTTTCGTGGCAGGTGACCGGAATACGACAGGATAAGTGGGCTAAGGAGAACCGGATTCAAGTAGAAGTGGAAAAGGAGCTAAGCAGAGATTAATTCTTGCCGCGAGAATTAAATATTCTAGTGGCACGATCTTCGATAACTAGCCGTTATCGAGCGACATACATTTCTACGTCAATCCAAACGATTTTCTGTTGTCCGGACTGTTACTGAGAAAATATCTCAGAAGGGCCTGCGCCCCTACAAACGTGAGTGTGTATAACGGCTGGCGAATCTGCGGACGCTGTCCGAGCTTCATTCTACCTAACTCAGAGCGCAACGTCAAGACGGGCACCTGAACGCCAAGCGAGAGGCAAACCGGCTATCGATAATACGACCTCTCCACAATCCCGTATTGCTTAGTAGCAATCAGCGCAGGTCCTATTGTGCAGCGTACCACAGGACCGCGAAGAAGTGGCAAATGGAGCCAGCTAGAACGAAAAGGTGCCAAACGAAGTGGCCATATGGTATTCGCCCTGCGACGAAAAACAAGACACCCACAGTGTAGAAAGCACCTCCCGCGCAAAGCCACGCCAATCCCTGCGGCGGAATGGCTCGCACAAGCGGCCCCGCCGCGATCAAGACGAGCCACCCCATTACCAAATACATCGTTGTCGAT
>JACZYD010000028.1 GCA_022571255.1 Bacteroidota bacterium | reverse complement strand
GACTCGCTATGGGTCCGGCCGTCGTCGAACCATACCCGGCATTTTCCACCAGAGTGGCAATCGCGATTCTTGGATTGTCTGCCGGCGCGAACATCACAAAAATGGAATCGTCCTCACCCCTCGAATTCTGGGCGGTTCCCGTTTTCCCCGCGCTTTCGACTCCCGGGATCTGAAGCCAGTAACTGGTCTCTTTGATGACACGCTTCAAACCGGTCTTTACGATCTCGAGATATCTGGAATCAATATCGACTGTCTTGATTTCCCGGTTCTCCAGTTCCAAGCGTTCGCCCGTCTCAGGGTTACGTGCCAGTCTTACAAGATGAGGTGAGACGAGCTTGCCACCGTTGCCAATAACCGAAAAGTACCGGACGAGTTGTAAGGGAGAGACTTGAATTTCTCCCTGACCGACACCGAGACTCATGGACTGCCCGAGATTCCAACCGGGATACCGCTTGTTGTAATACGCTGAATCCGGAATCGTACCTGCAGCCATCGACGGAAGATCAATCGGTGGAAATTCGCCAAGGCCGAACTGATGCGCATATTTGCTTAGAGACTGGACGTCGACGTGCCTCATCATGTCAAAGAAGAATGTATTGCACGATTTCGTGATTGCATCCTCTACCGCAATGGAACCGTGAACACCCAGGCAACGAAACACCCCCGGGCCGCCACGCGGATGATATCCTCTGCACATGACCTTCGTATGCTCTGTAATTCCACCCGTCTGGAGTGCAATCAACGCGATCAACGGTTTAAAGGTGGATCCCGGAGCCTGAACCATCTGCACCGCCCGGTTGAACATCGGATTGGCGGGATTATTGAACAGATAATTTGCATCCTCATCCGACATGGGGCGCGAAAACACGTTCAGATCATAATCCGGAGCACTGAGCATCACTAGAATTTCTCCGTTCGACGGGTCCATTGCAACGATCGCACCGCGCTTGTTGACGAACAGCGATTCGGCAAACTCCTGCAGACGCACATCCAGGGTCAAATACAGGTCCATTCCGGTGATCGGAGATTCATCTTCCGAGCCGTCCAGGAATGAGTCAATAACCTGACCCCGTTTGTCCACCATGCTGACCTGGCGCCCGAGGTTTCCCCGGACCACATCCTCGTATATTTCCTCGATACCCGACTGACCGATCAGATCACCTGGACGATAATTATCGGCCCGCCTCTTCGAAAGCTGCCGTTCCGTTATCTCTCGTACATATCCCAATGCGTGCGTAGCACGGGCTTTACTCATGTATTGTCTTTTCTGATCGACCTCATACGTAATACCGTCAAGCACGTCCCTGTTTTCGAGTATGCGGCTGAGCACGTCGAAAGAAATGCCTCTTGCCAACTGACTCGGCCGAAACGTGCTCCATTCGCCTGCTTCCCGAACGCGATTACGCAACGTCGAATCTGGAACAGACAGAAGCTCCGCCAGCATCGGGATTTTCTCATTGTCGAAATATCGAGGCGTGACCTGCAGCGTGTAAGCCGGTTCATTGTCGACCATCAACACGCCATTTCTATCATAAATCGCACCGCGGCCCGGCAAAACCCGAGTCACACGAATGGCATTGTTTCGCGACTCGCCGGCGTAGTCGGCTGTATCGAGCAACTGAAGTTTTGCAAGGCGTAACATCAGTACACCGAGCGCCACAAATATCAGTATCGCGAATATTCTCGTTCTTGTCTGATTATCTTCCATTCGTATTCGACAAAAGACTGTTACTGTCCAGTGTTCAAGCCACTTTCTACGTATTCCAATGATTCTGTCCCGAGACCGAAAAATCAATACCATTCAGCCTCATTCCCAACCTGTTCAAAGAGCTGCATGGTCGATTGAACCATTTAGCGTTGTATTTTGGCCTGTAATTTGCGACTGTCAGGTCCAAGGTATTAATTGGTACCCCCGGCAACCGGTGTGACCACTCATCGTAGTAGCTCCGAGCGCGATACTCAACGAGCTAAAACGGACGTGGTTTCTCGCTTTGCCCGTTCGAACCCTATCAGATCCCGGAGTAGCATTTGATGAGAAGTATTCAAGCCGAATTTCGAGCCCGCTTTTTCAATCTTTTCATTCTGAGTGTTTCCATCTCTTTTGCCTTGCATCTCGCAACGGTGGATGCAGCATCCGCACAGTATTTTGGAAGGAATAAAGTCCAGTATGACAGTTTCGATTTTCAGCTCTTCCAGACCGATCACTTCGAGATTTACCTGTACGAAGAAGAAGAACTGGCGGTGCGTGACGCGGGACGGATGGCAGAGCGGTGGTATGAACGACACTCTCGCACGTTTCTCCGCGAATTCTATGATCGGAAGCCGATCATTTTTTACGCAAATGATGCTGATTTTCACCAGACCAATGTAATAAGAGGATCGCTCGGACAGGGAACCGGCGGCGTGACGGAATCACTCAAAGAGCGCGTCATCATGCCCCTGACTGGATCATACCGGGATACGGATCACGTTCTGGGTCACGAACTTGTTCACTCTTTTCAGTATGACATCGCGCTGTCGAGAACCGACACGATGCTGTTTTCCATGCAGCTTCTTCCCCTCTGGCTGGTCGAGGGAATGGCAGAATATCTGTCGGTAGGCCGCGAAGATCCACATACGGCGATGTGGATGCGGGATGCTGCGCTTCGGGACGACCTGCCGACGATCGAGCAACTCACCCGGGACAGGCGCTATTTCCCGTATCGATACGGCCAGGCGATTCTGGCCTATATCGGTGGGAAATACGGAGATGCTGCGGTCGCCAACCTGTTCAAGCTGGGCGGCAGAACAGGCCTCGATTCGGCATTCGTCTACACACTTGGAATTACGACGGATTCCCTTTCTGCTGAATGGCAGCAGGCCATCCGGGAAGCGTATTTACCACTTACGGCTGATCGCACGCCGGCAAAAGAAGCCGGCCGCCTGGTATTGGCTCGCGAAATAGATGCCGGAGACATGAACATCTCACCGGTCCTGTCCCCGGACGGTCAGTATGTCGCCTTCGTTTCTGAAAAAGACCTGTTCAACATCAATCTTTTCATTGCCGACGCCCGGTCCGGGAAAGTTGTGAAAACGCTCAACGGTTCGTTCACGAATTCTCATTTCGATGCCATTCGATTCATCAATTCATCGGGTTCCTGGTCCCCGGACGGAAAGCAGTTCGCGTTTATTACCTACGTGAAAGGAGACAACGAAATATCCATCCTGAACTGGGAGTCCGGTAATATAGAGCGTCGAATTTCAGTCAGCGGTGTCGCCGCCATCACCAATGTATCCTGGTCTCCAGATGGTCAAACGCTGGCGTTTTCCGGTATGGACGGAGGAATCAGTGATATTTATCTCCTCGACCTGGATACCGGAAAAGTCCGGCAAATGACCGATGATCGGTATTCTGATCTGCAACCGGCATGGTCGCCTGACGGCGTAAGTCTTGCATTCATCTCTGATCGCGGAGAAGGCGGAACGGATTTCAACACGCTTCGATACGCCAAAGAACGCCTCGTGATCATGAATACGGAAACGCTGGATTACGAAGTGATCAAACCGTTCGACGGGGTTCATTCCAACCCACAGTTCTCTCCGGACGGAAGAAATCTGTATTTCATATCGGATCACGATGGATTCAAGGATCTCTACCGCTTGGCCCTCTCCACGCGGGATGTTTTCCAGTTGACGAGATTACAAACTGGCGTCTCCGGTATTACGGCACTTTCGCCGGCCATGTCGGTAGCGCAGCAGAGCGGCCGCATGGTGTTTTCTGTTTTCAGTGGCGGCAAATACAACGTTTACTCGCTTGAACCTGATGAACTGATCGGTACGCTGGTCCAGCCGCTTGAGGAAGGAAATAGAATAACTGCGGGTATTCTGCCTCCGATGCGCAGCGTGAACGACGGCCTCGTCGGAGGCTACCTGAGCGATCCACTTTCTGGCCTTCCGCCGGATGAGGATTACGAGATCAAGAAGTACAGTGCCAAATTGAAACTCGATTACGTGGCTCCACCCTCGATCGGCGTAACTGCCGGCGGTCCGTTTGGAGCCGGAATTACCGGTGGTGTGGCACTTTATTTCAGCGATATGCTGGGGAATCACAATCTGACGGTCGTCGCATCCGCAAACGGTACGTTCAAAGATGTGGGTGCGCAGGTGGGTTATCTGAATCAGGGGCATCGTATCAACTACGGCGGAACGGTGGCACACATCCCTGTGCTTTTCGGGACCACACGGGTCGGCTTCGGGCAAGACCCGGAAACGGGAATTCCGGCACAGGTCGTCGAGCGATTCAAGCAGCGCATCTATGTAGACATGGTCGAAGGGATCGCCGCATATCCGTTTTCGACAACAAGACGGCTTGAGGCCTCGCTCGGATTTACGCGGTACGGATTTGAATACGAACTGGAGACAACCTATTTCTCGGCTGACGGAAACATTCGACGGGAAAAAAGAAATTTGAACTCCTTGGAACCTCCCACGGAATTATTCCTGACGGCAGGCTTGGCGCTCATCAACGATTATTCGTTCATGGGCTTTACGTCTCCCGTGCGTGGCGGCAGATCACGCGTCGAAGTATCACCATTCATCGGCTCGCAGAATTTCGTCAAGGTGATGCTCGACTACCGGAAATACTTTTTCCTGAACCCGGTCACGTTTGCAATCAGAGGCTTACATGTGGGCAATTACGGAGCCGACGGCTCCCAGGACGAAATCTTTACCCAGGAATACCTGGGCTACTCGAACAGTCGATCTTTCGTTCGCGGTTACGGATTCGGGACATTTGGTGGACGAAGTCAGGTGTGCACACCATTGACCCTCGGGGGATGCGCGGAAGATCAGCGACTTGTGGGTACACGCATAGCCACCGCAAGCGCCGAACTCCGAATTCCGGTTCTGGGTAACCAGTCGTTTGGACTTATTTCGTTCCCCTACCTTCCGACGGAAATTACCTTTTTTACCGATGCGGGTTTAGCGTGGACTGCCAACGACGCCCCGACGCTCAAGTGGGTAACAACGCCAACAACCGAGCGGATTCCGGTAGTGAGCACGGGTATTACTGCCCGCTTCAACATGTTCGGCTACATGATAATAGAAGTGTTCTATGTGAAGCCGTATCAACGCCCCGGCAAAGGCGCGCACTGGGGTCTTCAGCTCGTACCGGGCTGGTAAAAGAGGGGTGTCCGGTGTCTGGGGTTGTCGCGAAAAGGACCGCTGCCGACTGCGTCAATCCAAGGTGCCCGGTGTCTGGGGTTGTCACGAAAAGGACCGCTGCTGAAGGTTTCAATCTATAGGGTGTTCATTTGCTGCTCTGCGTTATCTTGGGCAGTCGAAATGACCGGACTATAGACATCAGAATGTACTCGAAATTCAGGAGCCTGCTTTTCAGTCTCGAAGCCGAGCAAGCCCACAGGTTGGCAGTCGGAGCCGCAAGGCTTGCACAGGCGGTCGCTCCCCGGGTCATAGAATCGATGTTCTCCTATTCGCATCCGAGCCTTCACACGTCCATATTCGGGAAGCAGTTCACGAACCCGATCGGCCTGGCCGCCGGGTTTGACAAAAATGCTCGAATGATTCTTTTCTGGCGCAAGATGGGAATCGGCTTTATGGAAGTCGGAAGTGTAAGCGCGCGCCGCAGTAAAGGTAATAAAAAACCACGTGCATTCAGACTTCCGGATGATCGCGCCCTGATTAACCGTATGGGACTCAACAACGACGGGGCCGAACGAATCGCACTGAGATTAAAGCGACATGCGGGAATTCTGGCTTTTCCGGTTGGAGCGAATATCGCCAAAACGCACGATCCTGATATTCAAGGTGACGCGGCAGTGGAGGATTTCTGCATTTCTTTTCGGACGCTCGCTCCGCATGTCGACTATATCACCCTGAACGTCTCCTGTCCAAATACCTCTGACGGCAAAACATTTGAGGATCCGAACGTGCTGGATCGTCTGCTTGTCGCTCTTAAAAAGGAACGGGATGAATTTGTGCGCCGCATACCGGTTTTGATCAAATTCTCGCCTCCCGAGCGCGACTCTTTTGTACTCGACAGCCACTTTGATGAACTGTTACTTGTTTCTCTTGCGCATGGTATTGACGGGTTTGTGGCTTCCAATACGGCTTCTGACTGGCAGAACCTGACAACGTCTCGCACCCTGCTGGAAAAAATCGGGAACGGAGGATTAAGTGGCCCGCCGATTGAAAAGCGTGCCACACAGCTCGTCAGGTACATTTTTCAGAAAACGGAAGGAAAATTGCCGATAATCGGAGTGGGAGGGGTTGCATCCGGTGAAGCGGCTTATGCAAAAATCCGCGCCGGCGCATCACTCGTTCAACTGTTCACAGGCCTCGTATATAGAGGCCCCGGACTGATCCCTTCTGTTAAACGTCGTCTCGTAGAATTATTGAATGAGGACGGATTCGGGACCATTTCTCAAGCCGTCGGCCGGGACGCGTAGAACGGAGACATCTATGCCCGTATTATTTGATTTTGAGACCCTCCCGGAACTGTTCGATGGCCTGTGTGATCGTTTTCAGGGTAACAACAGGACAGCGCTTTCATATTACGACCGCGGCTTAAAACAGTGGGTGGACATCTCGTGGGAGGAGTTTCGAAATAAGGTCCACCGAATAGCCGGATACCTTTACAGCCGGGGCATTCGGACCGGAGACCGCGTTGCCATTATTTCTGAAAACAGACCCGAGTGGGCCTTCGTCGACATGGCGACCCAGGTTCTGGGCGCCGTAAATGTGTCAATCTACACGTCCCTGCCCGCTAAACAGGTCGAGTATATTGTGCAGGATTCCGGATCCCGGATACTGGTTGTTTCTACCAACATCCAGCTGAAAAAGGCCATTTCCGTTTTTCATGACTGCCCCGAACTCGCAGAGGTGGTCGTCTTGTCGCCTCCCAAAAAAGATCTCCCCGAGTTTTCAATCTCATTTGATCATGCATTGGATCTTGGAGCCGAGTCGCTTTCTCAACATTCAGACGAAATCAAACACCTCCGGGATAAAGTAAATGCAGAGATGTTATCTGCTCTCATTTATACCAGTGGGACAACGGGTGTACCGAAAGGCGTCATGCTTACCCACCGGAATTTGTGCCAGAATGCAGTCTCGGCGCTGCGAACCTTTACATTCAACGAGACAGATTTGCACCTCTCGTTTCTTCCCCTCTGCCATTCATTCGAACGGACGGCGGGATATACGGCCATGTTGGCGTGTGGCGCTCGAATTACATATGCGCAGAGCATCGACACAGTGTCGAGAGATTTGATGGAGGTCAAACCTACGATAATGATCTCCGTACCCCGTCTATATGAGAAGATGTATAACCTGATCCACAAAGCCGTTGAGGAGGGCTCATCGGTAAAGAAAGCTGTTTTTAATTGGTCCCTTCGCGCTGGTGAGCAATACGCGAAGAGAAAGATGGCAGGAAAACGTCCAGGGCCTTTTCTTCGAGTCCGGAAGGCGATCGCCCACCGCCTGGTGTTCTCCAAACTGCACGAAAAATTGGGAGGGAACGTTCGCTTTTGTGTCTCTGGTGCAGCCGCATTGCCGAAAGCGATCGCCGAGTTTTTTATGGCTGCGGGAATTCCCATCCTTGAAGGATACGGACTCACGGAAACCAGCCCCGCCCTCGCTCTAAATCCACTGGAACAGCCTCGGTTCGGCACGGTCGGGCAGATTATTCACGGCGTAACGGTAGGCATTCAAAGCCTGGAGGACGGGACCATCATCGGAGAACAATCCGGGAACGATTACCCGTCTGAGCTCAATACCAGCGAAGGAGAAATTGTTGCCCGGGGCCCGAATATCATGCAGGGATACTGGAACAATACACTGGCAACGGCCGAAGCAATTGACGAGCGAGGATGGTACCACACCGGTGATGTGGGGCGTTTTGAAGCAGGTTATCTCATGATTACCGATCGAATCAAACATATGATCGTGTCGAAGGGCGGAAAAAACATATATCCCGGACCCATTGAAGAACACTTTGCAACGGTTGCAGCTATCGGTCAGTTGATGACAGTCGGCGAAGGGCGCGAATACCTGACGGCTCTGGTCGTCCCGGACGAGGATTTTATCCGTCGTTTTGCTGAAAACAATGATATCAGAGAATCTGCACTTGCAGATCTGCTGGCAAATGAGGAGGTGAAGAAAATATTCGCGGATATATTCAAGCAATATTCGAGACAGGCTGCCTCACACGAAAAGATCCGGAATTTTCGCCTGATCCTGGAACCGTTCACGATCGAGAACGGCATGCTCACGCCTACCATGAAAGTGAAACGAAAGGTGGTCGAAAAGGAATATGCTGATCTGATTGAGTCGATGTATGCGGGCATCATCTAAGCGGGAGGCCGGGTTGTTGATCGTTCGTCGTGATCGAAACACTTGTTCGGGATGTGCATTTGATCGCTTTCTTCGGGGTGTGGCGCAGCTCGGTAGCGCGCGTCGTTCGGGACGACGAGGTCGTGGGTTCAAATCCCGCCACCCCGACTGGCAGAAGGTATCCGATGGCGGACACGTCAGCAAGCGACTGACCTTCTCGAAGCGACGCGGGATTCACGAGTGTCCCGGCGGTGCGGTGTTAAAACGCAGTTGGTATATCGAGTAAATCCCGCCACCCCGACAGACGAAGCTTTTGCTTGAGGCAGAACAGTACAGAATGCTCGGCGGTCGTATAGTTTACTGGCGGGTTCAATTCAGCCAGAAACTGAAGTAGATATAGACTGCGGCCACAAGACCCAGCACCACGATCGTTCCGATCACTTCGGGCGCACCCCAGCTGTCCCGATTCTCCGCGCGCTGTTTGTCGGTAAGGGTGCCAAATGTCAGTCCGGAGATCTTTTCCTGGTCGGGAGCTTCCGTCATGTACGAAACAGTGACGATCAATGCGACCGAGATCAGGAATAAAATTCCCGACGCATAATACCCGTTATATGCACCTATGGCGCCCAATATGGTCGACGGATCCAACAGGCCATTCTGCACGAACGATTGCACGGTCAATTTGAACATTCCGAGGACAAAACCAATGGTCAATCCATAAAAAGCTCCGTGACTGTTGATCCTCTTGTTGAAGAGCCCGAGCAGGAATATGGCGGTGATCGGGGGTGCCAGGAATCCGGACACATTCTGCAAATAGTCATACAGGCCTGCGTTCCCTTCTGCCATTCGCTTCATGACAGGAATCCACATCAGGCCAAACAGGACCACAACCCCCGTCGCAATCCGGCCCACCCGAACCAGAAACTTCTCGGGCCGGCCCGGGCGGAGTTTTTCGTAGATGTCCACGGTAAACAGCGTGGCGCACGAGTTGAACAACGAGGCGAGCGAACTCATCAGAGCAGACAACAATCCTCCCACGACGAGGCCCCGGAGTCCAACGGGCAGAAGGTTGGCGACCATGGACGGGAAAACCATATCAGCCAGTACCTTTCCATCCGGGTCGGTCGGGATTGGCAATAATCCTTTCGATTGCAGCGCATAGCCGATCATTCCGGGTACCAGAAAAATGAAGACCGGCCAGACCTTAAGAAATCCGCCGAATATCGCACCCCGGCGGGCATCGGTCAACGACTTGGCGGCCAGCGTTCGTTGCACGATGTACTGATCCGTACACCAATACCAGATACCTGCGATCGGCGAGGCAATCATCACGCCCAGCCAAGGAAATGTCTCATCCGAGTTGGGTCGCCAGAGGGCGAACTGATTTGCATTTTCGGCCAGAATCAACTTCAGTTCTCCCCACCCCCCGAGAGCCGACAAACCGAACCAGGTGATGAATATCGAACCGATCAAGAGCAACGCGGTCTGCATCACCTCGGTATAAACCACAGCCCGGAATCCGCCAAAAACCGTATATATACCCGTCAGAATCACTGTGGTAAAAGCTCCCACCCAGAAAGCATCATCCGGTGTTCCGAAGGTGTCGGGCAGAAGCGTGCGAAAGACAAGCGCACCGGCATACACCGTTACCGAGACTTTCGTCAGTACATACGCCACGAGAGAAACGATGGAAAGCACCCAGCGAGAACGCGAATCGAACCTTTTTTCAATGAACTCGGGCATGGTGAACACTCCGGCCCGGTAATAAAACGGCACGAACACCCAACCGAGCATGATCATGATCCAGGCGTGTAATTCCCAGTGCGCCTGGGCCATTCCGTTGGCTGCACCGCTGCCCGCCAGACCCACAATATGCTCTGACCCGATATTGGACGCGAATAAAGACGCGCCGACTGCAAACCACCCGATATTGCGTCCGGCCAGGAAATAATCTTCCGTCGTGTTCTGGTTCTTTGATGACCACCAAGCAATTCCGGCAATGACCAGGAAATAGAATAGAATAATAATCCAGTCAATTGACGTCATGCGTGGTGATAAACCTCCCAGTCCAGATACTTTGAAAATGCCTCTTCGAGTACTTCTGCGACTTCCGCACGCGTGGCCGCGACATGATGCTCGAATCCCTTGTCACAGATATACCGGAGCAGCGTCTGCAGACGATCGATGTGGAAAACGCCATATCCTCCAAATGTCTGCAACGTGTCGTCCGTAAACAGGCCTTCTCCCACATACGCAACAATGCGCCCGTTTAAATCATCCGTACTTACGCGGGCATATGTGAACACGCCCGGCGCGATGCGGCCGACGATCGTGCCAAATGTGTTCTCTTTCCCGACTGTACCCGCAATGATTTCCTGATAGTCCATTTCATGTTCGCTGAAAAAGGCCTTCGGCAGATTCGAGCAGTGAAAAACCACCCCTTTATCCGGATCGTCGCCATAATTGTTATTCCAGTCGAGCAGGGCAGCAGGGCGCAACGATGCCTGCTGCAGAGCGAACATGCTCAGCACTCCGGCGATGTCGGCTTCACACGCGCTCGCATTCAGATCGTTACTCATCATGCTCATGCACGTACACGGCACAACGCCGTAAAACTCCTGCAAGGCGGTCCAGCACTGAATGGCCGTTGCGTCGAGTTCGTTGTCGGTCATGAACCGATCGATCGCAACGCCAAGGCGGGCCATCAGATAGAGCCTCTCCTCGGGTACATTTTTCGTGTTTGTGTAGTCGCGGATTTCGGCCAGTTTATCCTGAACGGGTTTGTCCGAATCACTCATGCGTTTAATCCAGCCCAGCAGTTCTGAGAGATCCAGCGTCTCCACAGAAATCCCTGTTCGCTCAAGCAATTTTTCGCTGTAGCGCACTGTATTGAACGCCGCCGGTCGGGCGCCGATCTGGCCGAACCGTGCACCTTTTAATGAGCCGACCACGCGGCACACCGCGGCGAACCGATCCAGATCCGCGCGAAAATCCTCGCCTTCCGGATCCATCGTGTGCTCGCTCGTCAGTGAAAAAGGGATGCCGTACTGACGCAGATTGTTACACACCGACATCTTTCCGCAGAAACTGTCTCGCCGGTGCGTAATGGCCATCTGTTCGGTCACGTCTTTAAAAGCGTGGATCAGAACGGGCACATTCAAATCCGCCCAACGAAGCGTATTGGCGACCGCGCGCTCGTCGCCGAAATTAGGCAAAGTCACGAGGATTCCATCGATTTCGTCTCGATGCGCCCTGAAAAGATCCGCGCACTGCCGGGCTTCCTTGAGGCTCTCAACCGCTCCGTTGTTGGTCGATTCCTCCGGTACAATAATGGTTTTGATCCCGGCCGCCTCCAGGACCGACAGTACGGCCGTGCGACCCGCCACACAGAGATGCGCCGGGAAAAATCCCCGGTTTCCGACAATGATGCCCAGCGTGATGGATTTGTCTTTTCTGTGCATGAGATCGGTACGTTTTCAGTGACTCCGTAATACAAACCGATCCAAGATACACTCTGAAGAGGAGTTTCCGGGAAGCACGCGGTCGGGATTCAGTCGACCGCTGAAGAAATCAGTCTCTCGCGCACCGAAATCCTACGGACGGTGTTCGCACCTCTTTTAACGTACCGGTTCGCCAGTACGTCCGAGTGATCGGTTGGCCCGCCCAAACGCTGCCGCCGCGAATGATGCGAAGGTCGAAAAGGGTCGTATCGGCAATTACGGCATCTACCGCGTTTTCCGGATAACTCTGGTAATATTCGCCGATCCATTCGGCCACGTTTCCGCTCATGTCGTAGAGCCCGAACTCGTTCGGCGCCTTGTTCCCGACCGGATACGCCTCGCCCCGGCTATTCTCGCGATAGCTGGCAAACAGGTCGACGCTCAAAGAATCGCTGGTGCCCGCATAGAGCTGTTTCGCTGCACCGTCGGCTGCTGCGTATTCCCACTCAGTTTCACTCGGGAGTCTGCCTCCGACGGACTCGCAAAAGGCCACGGCTTCGTCCCACGAAATATCAGACACCGCCCGCCGACCTCGATTGCTGTCGTCCGGCATGGGCCGGGGTATCTCCATCCGTCGAGCATAGTCATCATATTGTTCGAATGACGTCTCGAAGCGGGACATCTTGAACGACTTCACATCGACTCGGTGCACCGGAAGTGCATCTTCGTTTAACCGGGTAAACGTATCCCCCATTATAAAAGGACCACCCTCTATGTTTACCCAGGAAATCTCTGCACGGTTGTATTGCGGGAGTGTCCGGATTGACGCACAACCTGCAACAAGACAGACCGCAGCCAAACAAATAAATAGTCGTGCCATCCGGTACCACCTGACGTGCCGTTTAACCAATGAAAAGGACTTCGCGAGCAGTTAAAAGTTGCCGGCTCCCGTGTCCGTCTCAGGGCTTCCCTTTCCGTCTCAGCTGTGATACAACGAATCAACTGGATTTGCCCGCGCCGCCTTAATGGACTGAATACTGATCGTACCCCACGCAATCAATAAAGCGGCGATCCCCGCGACCACAAAAATGGTTCCGCCAATGGTCGTTGCAAAAGCAAATTCCTGGAGCCACAGGTCCATAATGTAGTACGATACCGGGAATGCAAGCACACAGGCAATCACCACCAACAAGGTGAATTCTTTAGACAGAAGCGTTACGATACTCGTGACCGACGCTCCCATAACTTTGCGTACTCCGATCTCGCGGGTTCGCTGGGACGTGATGAACGAGGCTAAACCAAATAATCCCAGACACGCAATCAGAATGGATAGAATCGAGAAATAGCTGTAAATGCTTCCCAAACGTTCTTCCTGTTCATAATACTGCCGGTAGTCCTCCTCCATGAAGTAATAACCGAACGGGAATCCGGGCTCCATTGCCGTCCACTTTTCCTCCAGGAAAGCGACGGTTGCGGTTATATTTTCGGGACTGATCAGAACGGGTATGTATCGGTACGAGTGACGCATTCCCAGAATGAGCGGAGTGACTTTCGAATGTAACGAATTAAAATTTGCGTCCTTGAATACTCCCACAACCTCGGCAATTCGATCTTCTCCCTCCGGATCCGGCCGGTGGATAATTTTGCCGACGGCCTCTTCTGCCGTCCAGCCAAACTCTTTCGCCGCCGCTTCATTGAACAGGAATGCTTCAGAGTCGGTCGTGAAATCGCGCGAAAAATTGCGACCTGCAACAATCCGCATACCTAACGTCTGAATGTACTCGTGCGATACTTCCGCTAGCGCTGCCAGATGAATTTGAGCATCTGGAGCTGATTCCCAGCGGAAGGCCGTGTTCTGGTGGATGTGATTGGGGCCCGGCAATCCATTCGACGCCGCAACTTGAATCACTCCCGGATTCTTCAGCAGCTCCTCCCGAAACGATTCGAACCCGGCCTGCCCTGCCTCCGACTCAACTGGCAATACGACAACCTGATCTTTCTGGAATCCGATATCGCGGTCCTGTATGAATCGCAATTGCTTGAATACCACACCCGTGCTGATCAGAAGTGTTATGGAAATAGCGAATTGAAAAACTACGAGGCTGCTTCTGAGAAACGATCCTCCTGGACTAGAAGAAATCGATCCGCTCAGTACATCGACGGGCCGGAATCCCGAGAGTACAAACGCCGGATATATCCCTGAAAAAAGCCCCGTAAGCAAAGTGACACCGATCATAATCCAAACCACTGATGCCGAAACGATGAGCGATGCACCTGTAATGGATTCGAAGACCGGAAGAGCGATCGCCACCAACACAGCCGCAATAACCATGGATACCAGCGCTGTGATCACAGCCTCGCCCAGAAACTGTCTGATCAGCTGTGCCCGCTCCGATCCGAGAACTTTCCTGAGGGCCACTTCCCGTGCTCTGCTCCCTGCCCGAGCCGTCGACAGATTCATGAAATTGATGCATGCGATCAGCAAAACAAAAAGCGCTATCGAACTCAGGATATAGACATACCGAATATCACCCGTCGCTTCAATCTGGTCCTCCGCTTTTGAATGCAGATAAATGTCGGTCATTTTCTCCAGGGCAAACTCATACCGCAGACCCGCCTTTTGCGCCTGCTCATACGATTGACCCATGAATCGCTCGATATCCGGTCCTACATATTTTGCGACCATATCGGGCATTTTTGCCCGGAGTGTTTCAATATCCGCCCCTTCTTTTAATAACACATACGTCAGCCATGAATTGTTCAGCCAAATCGGGCTTCCTGCCTGTGGGTGAGTGACCATTGAACCCAGAAAATCGGCGCGGAAATGTGTTTGGTCGCTCATGAATCGAACGATACCGGTTACGGTGTAATCTGTCTCCCGATCAATATTGAGTGTCCGACCCATGGGATCGGCTTCTCCGAAGTATTTTCGGGCCATGTCTTCGGTGATGACGATCGAATTGGGCAGTGTCAGCGCCGTGCGTGAATTACCCTTGATGATTTCTGCCGTGAAGATGTCGAAATATGTCGAGTCAACAAGGAAAAACCGTTCTTCGTAGAATTGGCGATCTCCGGCCGTGACCAGCACTCGCGTATTCACATCAACGCGGGTAGCTGACTCGATCTCGGGCAGATCTTGAAGAAACGCTTCGGCCATCGGCATGGGCGTACTCGTTACGAGCAAAGTTTGCCCCATGATGTCCGCATCAAGGATCACGCGATAAATCCGATCGCCTTTTTCGTGATGCAGGTCCATGCTCGTTTCGTGCTGCACGAAGAGTAAAATGAGCATGAATGCCGCAAGGCCGGTCGCCAAGCCGAATACATTAATGAAGGTATATCCCCTCTGCTTACGGAGATTTCTGAGCGTTGCTACGATGAAGTTGCGAAGCATGGGCGTGTGATGCGAAATGAGTGGTTATCCGGAGATGGGTGAATGGCTTTCACGGATCTATTCACTCCGTGTTGCGGACACGAACGGTTATCCGCTCGTTATCCGCTCGTTGACCTGCTCGCTAACCCGCTCTTCGGCCTGCTCGCTAACCCGCTCGTCGGCCTGTTCGTTGTCCGCTCGTTGGCCTGTTCGTTGTCCTGCTCAATGCGGAGTAGATTCACAGGATTCATATTGTGTTATCTGATATATCAATGATATATTACAGAATCAGTCACCCGGATCAAACTTCAAAATATTCATGTCTGTACCGTGGAAAGGTGTATTTCCTGCAGTCACCACTAAATTCAACGACGACTTGTCTCTGGATATTCCAGGAATGGAGCGGCATTTTGCCATGCAGATCGAAGCAGGTGTGCATGGAATCGTGGTGACCGGAACCCTCGGAGAAAATGCCTCGCTGTCTACCGATGAAAAACAGGAGGTGTTAAAAATTGCTGTTTCGGTAAGCGGCGGTCGCGTGCCTGTACTGGCCGGCGTCGCAGAAAATACCACGGCACAGGCCTGCCGGACAGTTGAGAAAGCCACGCGAAACGGTGCTGACGGATTCCTGTTATTGCCGGCCATGATGTACCCCTCCGACTCCCGCGAAACGCTGACCCATTTCCGGACGGTTGCCCGAGTCAGCGATCTTCCGATCATGATTTACAACAACCCGTTGGCCTACAAAGTCGACGTCACTCCTGAGATGTTCGCCGAACTTGCGGACGAGCCCGCGTTTGTTGCGCTCAAGGAATCATCGGACGATCCCCGCCGCATCACCGACATCATAAACGCCGTCGGCGATCGTTACCAGATTTTCACAGGCGTCGACAATCTGGCCCTCGAAAGCCTGATGCTGGGCGCCGTCGGTTGGGTGGCCGGTCTTGTCGTCGCTTTCCCGCGCGAAACCGTTGCTATTTACAATCTGGCACGAGCTGGACGGTATGAAGAAGCCCGCGAAATTTACCGGTGGTTCATGCCCATGCTTCATCTGGATGTCTCGACGAAACTTGTACAGAATATCAAGCTGGCTGAATCCATCGCCGGAGTCGGAACGGAAACAGTCCGCCCTCCCAGACTTTCGCTTGTTGGAGAAGAACGGGCGCACGTGGTGCACGTTGTAGAAGAGGCCCTGCGCACCCGCCCGAAACTTCCCGAGTAAATGTACCCCCTCGCCCCCGCCACGCGGCCTTGAGTTTACAAGCGACCAGAAGTTCACGGGCGACCAGAAGTTCACGGGCGACCACAATTTTACAAGCGACCACAAGTTTACAAACAACCACAAGTTCACAAACGACCATGAGTTCACAAACCGTATTTGGTAATTTTATTGCCGGCTCGTTTGAGCAGGCTTCGGACGTTCTCGCCAACATCAATCCATCAGACCTGTCCGATGTCGTGGGCGAATACGGGCACTCGAGCGCCGAGGAGGCCGGCGCGGCGATTGACGCTGCGAAAGCATCAGCGCCGGCATGGGCCGCATCCACCCCGCAGGCACGATTCGATGTCCTCGACGCGATTGGAACCGAAATCCTCGCCCGGAAAGAAGAAATCGGTCGTTTGTTATCGCGCGAAGAAGGCAAAACCCTCCCGGAAGGGATTGGCGAAACGAATCGGGCAGGACAGATTTTCAAATATTTTGCGGGCGAAGCATTGCGCCCCGGGGGCGAAAAAATTCCTTCTATCCGGCCGAATGTTGATGTGGAAATCATCCGGCAGCCGATCGGTGTTGTGGGCATTATCACGCCGTGGAATTTCCCGATCGCCATTCCCGCATGGAAAATTGCTCCGGCACTCTGTTACGGAAATGCGGTCGTTTTCAAACCAGCTGAACTGTCACCGGCCTGTGGCTGGATACTGGCCGATATCATTTCGCGATCCGGTCTTCCCGGGGGCGTTTTTAACCTGATCAGCGGTGCGGGGCGCGACGTGGGAAATGCCATCGTGATTCACCCGGACGTGGCCGGTGTCTCTTTCACGGGATCTCAGGCGGTAGGTCACGAGGTGGCCACGCAATGTGTGGCACGGCACGCCAAAGTGCAGCTCGAGATGGGCGGAAAGAACCCGCTGGTCGTGCTTGACGATGCGGATCTGGATAAAGCGGTGGCTGTCGCCGTAAATGGAGCCTATTTCTCGACGGGCCAGCGCTGCACCGCGTCGAGCCGCCTCATTGTTACGGACGGCATCCACGATCGGTTTGTGGCCGCGGTCATCGAGAACATCAAGTCGCTCAAAGTCGGAAACGCTCTGGATCCGGATACCCAGATCGGCCCGGTAGTGAGCGACGATCAACTCCAGAAAAACCTGGAGTACATCGAAATAGGTAGTTCGGAGGGCGCGACGCTGGCACACGGCGGCGAACGCCTCACGCTGGACACAGACGGATATTACCAGGCGCCTGCGCTCTTCACGGATACGCGCCCGGATATGCGCATCAATACCGAAGAAATCTTCGGTCCCATAGCGAGCGTAATCCGGGTATCTGATTATGAAGAAGCCCTCGCGGTCGCTAACGACACTGAATTTGGCCTCTCATCGGGCATTTGCACGACGTCCCTGAAGTACGCCCGCGATTTCCAGAGCCGGGCCGAGGCCGGAATGGTCATGGTGAACCTGCCTACGGCGGGTGTTGATTATCACGTGCCGTTTGGCGGTCGGAAGGGATCGAGTTACGGAAGCCGAGAGCAGGGCACTTATGCCGCCGAGTTCTACACGACGGTGAAAACGAGCTACATCTCATCCTGAGCGGGGCAGCGTCGTGATGCACGAAGCATTTACACAGCCGTCCGAATCGCTCGCCGACCAGGCATACACGATTGTCGAACGAATGATTATTTCGCTCGAATTGCCCCCTGGGAGTGTGTTTTCGGAAGGACAATTGAGTGATGAAATCGGGATTGGCCGGACACCGCTTCGGGAAGCCCTTCAGAAGCTCGCCCACGGAAGGCTCGTCGCGGCGCTTCCGCGCCGCGGCATGATGGTCATGGAAATCAATGTGGTCGAGCATCTTGCCATGCTCGATACGCGGCGAGTTCTGGATCGTCTCATCGCCGAACGCGCCGCAAAACGACGGTCGGGCGCACATGCGAAACGCCTCGAAGAATGTGCCTCGCGCATGAATCAAACGGCCTTGGAGGGCGATACTCGGGCGTTTATGGAGCTCGATCAAGAATGTGATAAGATCCTGGCGGAGGCTGCCCGCAATGTTTTTGCCGTTCAGAGCGCGGCGTCCATGCATTCACACTGTCGGCGTTTCTGGTCTGTCCACAAACACAGCGGTGACCTGCAGGAGTCGGCCGCGTTACACACCGCGTTGATGCTCGTCGTTGCAGAAGGCGACGCGGCCAAGGCCGCAAACGCTTCTGACGCGTTGATCGATTACCTTGAACGCTTCACAAAAGAAGCTCTTGAACTACTGTAAGTGAACACACATGGCGCGGCACATTTTTACTTGTATCGAGTCGCATGCCTGTGGCAATCCGGTCCGTGTCGTGACTGAGGGCGGCCCGGATCTTTCCGGCGCCTCGATGATGGAGCGCAGAAATCATTTTCTCGAAGAATACGACTGGATTCGAACCGGCCTCATGTTCGAGCCGCGTGGACACGATCTGATGTCCGGAAGCATTTTGTACGCACCGACCCGGGACGACTGCGACATCGGACTGTTGTTTATCGAAACAAGTGGATGCCTTCCGATGTGCGGGCACGGAACGATCGGGACGGTGACGGTACTTATTGAAGAGGGCCTTGTGACGCCGCACACTCCAGGTCAGCTCGACCTGGACACACCGGCGGGAGTGGTCCGCGCCTTTTATACAGAAAAAGAGGGCCGCGTAACCTCGGTCCGCCTCATTAATGTACCCTCGTTTCTCGCGGCCGAGCACTGCGAAGTAGACTGCCCGGATCTGGGGAAGTTATTCCTTGATGTCGCATACGGCGGAAATTTTTATGCCATCGTAGACGCGCAGGAGAATTACCGCGATATGGCAGACTACACCGCCGGCGATTTTATCCGGTGGAGTCCCGTCATCCGGCGGCAGCTCAATGAGCGCTACGAGTTCATTCATCCGGAAGACCCCGACATTACGAGCTGCACACACCTTTTATGGACCGGAGCCGCTCTGAACCCGGAGGCGGATGAACGCAATGCGGTCTTTTACGGAGAAAAGGCAATCGACAGATCACCTTGCGGAACAGGGACTTCATCTCGAATGGCGCAATGGGCCGCGCAGGGTAAATTGAAAGAAGGTGATTCGTTTGTGCACGAAAGCATCATCGGGAGCCTTTTTACGGGCAAGGTGGAATCGATGACCACGGTTGGCGACAAATCCGCCATCATACCCAGCATCGAAGGGTGGGCGCAGATCACCGGTTACCATCGGATCATCATCGATGACCAAGACCCGTACGCACACGGTTTTCAGGTGATTTGATGGAAGGAAAAGCTGACGTCATTATTGTAGGTGGCGGTATTGTCGGTCTGTGCTGTGCGTATTACGTGGCGCTGAGAGGAGCGTCGGTCACCATTCTCGACAAAGGAGCGATGGACTCCGGAGCATCTCATGTGAATGCCGGATTTCTTGTGCCGAGTCATATCGAACCGATGGCCGCGCCCGGAGTCATTGCGCAGGGCCTGAAGTGGCTCTCCGATCCCGAGAGTCCGTTTTATATCAAACCCCGCTTTGATCTGGATCTGACCACCTGGCTCTGGGGTTTTAAAGCAGCGTGTACGCGCGAGAACGTAACCCGCGCCGTGCCGATTCTCAGGGATCTCGCGCTGGCCAGCCTTGATTTGTACGACGAAATCTCGGCGTTACCCGGTTTTGAGAACGCCGGACCGGCGCAGAATGGCCTGTTGATGTTACATGATTCGGACGATGGCAAGCGGCACAACCTTGAACTTGCGGACGTCGCCACGGCTGCTGACCTCGACGCCAGGATTCTCAGCCGGGATGAAACGCTGGACCTTGAACCCGGAATTAAATCGGCGTTGACGGGTTCTGTCTTCTTCAGCCAGGATGCTTCTCTTGACCCGGGATATTTCGTAACTCGCCTGCAGGAAAAGGTTCTATCGATGGGTGTTCGATTTGCCAGGCACACGGAAGTTATTGGATTTCGGCGGGCAGGCCGCTCTGTGACGCACGTGCAGACCGATTCCGAAGATTTTCGGGCAGACCATGTCGTTATTGCGGCCGGATCATGGTCCGGTCGATTGGCAAAAAAACTCGGTGTAAAAATTCCTCTTCAGCCGGCGACCGGATACAGCGTCACCGTCGACGACCCAAAGCGCAGCATGAGAATCCCGATTATCTTGACCGAGAAAAAAATCACGATTGGCCCCATGCGAGGTAAAATCCGATTCGCGGGTACACTGACCCTTGTCGGTTTTGATACAAAAATTGATCCCGTGCGCCTGCGTCCCATTCACCGTCAGATTGAGATGTATTTTGAGGATATAAAAAGCGGCTCCCAACCCATGCCGGAAGCGCAGTCCGGTTTTCGGCCGTGCTCCACAGACGGATTGCCCATCATCGGTCGGTTGGACGGCGCGGAAGCCGGCCCGTCGAACGTACTGATTGCCACAGGTCACGGAATGCTCGGTTTTACCCAGGGTCCGATCACCGGAAAAACAATCGCAGATATGATAACCGGCTCTTCGACGCCTTTTGACCTCCACGAAATTTCACCCGCACGATTTTTTTGAACAGGCCTTTTACAGATCACGACGTCGACCACAGCGCAGACGCCGCGCGCACCGAGAATGCTTCGCACGCCAAGCATGCCGAGCGCGCCACAGACGCCGAGCGCGCCACAGACGCCGAGCGCACCGAAGGAACACCTGGGCGGCCGCGAGCAGCAGCCGATGACGCGCGTGCTTTCGTCGCCGAACACTTCGGCATTCAAGGGGATTTCAGCGAATTACCCAGCGATCGAGATCAGAATCTCCTTGTGACTTGTGAGGATGGTAAGCGATACGTGTTCAAGATTTCCAATGCCGATACAGATCCCTCTACTCTGGAAGCACAGGAGCAGGCACTTCAGCATCTCAGGTCTCATAATCTACCGGTACCCACCGTGATGCCCACCATTACGGAAGACGTCTTGGCGCAAATCGAACTTCCATCCGGCACTCACCTGGCACGACTGGTTTCCTATGTGCAAGGTGCGCCCCTCGCTCAGATGCGTCCGAAGACAGAACATGTGCTGTATTGCCTGGGCGAGATGATGGGCAAAATAGACCACTCTCTCGCAGACTTCGCGCATCCAGCCACAGATCGGAAACATGAATGGGACATTATCTACACCCACGAGGCGATCGAAAAATACTCCTCGATGGTCGATGATCCCCCCCGGCGGCAGTTGATGGAAGATTTTCGGGGGCGTTTTGTAGACACGGTGTTGCCGATGCTCGCAGACCTGCCTCGCCAGGTCATTCACGGCGATGCCAATGATCACAATGTACTTGTGTCGGATTTCGAAGGATCCGGCCGTGATCCAGCCGGAGGCGATCGGTCCGGAGGAACGGCTGGTGCCACACCCGACCGCGCACCCGACCGCGCATCTGACCGCGCACCTGACCGCACAACCACGGGCAAACCCGTCTGGACCCGCACTATTTCCGGTGTGATTGATTTTGGCGATCTGATTCATACGATCCGAATTGCGGAGCTCGCGATTTGCGCAGCCTATGCGATGACGAACACCCCCGATCCGATTGCCGCCCTCGGATCCGTTACGGCTGGTTATCACCATAAATCCCCGCTGTCAGAGGAAGAGATAAACGTCCTCTTCGACCTGATCCGGGCACGCCTCTTTATCAGCGTCGCCTTCTCCGCGAAACAAAAACGTGACGAACCCGAGAACGATTATCTGACCATCAGTGAAGAGCCGGCGTGGAAATTACTCGAGTTCATTGCTCCATATTCTACCGAGTTGGCCACGTATTGTATTCGCGCAGCCTGCGGCATGGAACCCTTTCCCGGTAACCGGGCGCTTGTTTCCTGGCTGGAAGAACATAGGGAATCGTTTCACCCGGTCGTTCGGCCGGATCCGCGATCCTGCTCGGTTAACGTATTTGACTTCAGTGTCGGCACGCTCGACTGGAAACCGACGGATATGATGGAGCCGCAGGTCGCAGGCGAAAAGATGTTTCGATACCTGAGCGACAAAGGAGCAGAAATCGGTGTGGGTCGGTACGACGAGGCCCGCCTCGTTTATGGGGGAAAACAATTTGAGGAGTTTGGTTCGAAAAATCGGACGGTGCACATCGGGCTGGATCTTTTTCAGCAGTCTGGTAGTCCGGTTTTCGCGCCCTTGCCAGGCAAAGTGTTCTCCGTTCAGAGCAATATCGTTCTTTTCGACTACGGCCCGGTTGTTGTTCTGGAGCACACTCCGGAAGGAGGCCCGATATTCTATACATTGTACGGTCATCTCAGCGTCGAGTCCGTCAAGGATCTCCGGAAAGGCCGGTTCATCGAAGCCGGTCAGCAGTTTGCGCGCCTCGGCACGCCAGACGAAAACGGCGGATGGGTCCCGCATCTGCATGTACAGATTATCGGGGATATGATGGGTTCTGACGGAAACTATATTGGCGTTGCGCTTTCTTCGCAGCGTGCTGTCTGGAAAAGCCTCTGTCCGGACCCGAATCTGCTCATCGGAATTCCCGAATCGGCGTTCCTGGCGGAATCACTCTCGACTCACGAAATCCGAAAAAGACGCTCAGCCGTTATCGGACCCTCCCTCAGTCTTTCGTACGAGGTCCCCCTGCATTTCGTGCGGGGATATATGCAGAATCTGTACAACGCAGACGGCGAGGCTTATCTGGATGCCGTCAACAATGTTTCGCATGTAGGACACTCACATCCGCGCGTGGGTGAAGCCGCCAGTCGACAGATGGCTGCGTTGAACACCAACACCCGGTATTTACACGAAAACCCGGTCGTTTATGCCGAGAGACTGGCAGCGACCATGCCGGACCCTCTGAATATCGTATTTATCGTTAATTCCGGAAGCGAGGCGAACGATCTGGCCCTTCGATTGGCCCGGGCTGCGACGGGCGGCACGGATGTCATCACCGTCGAGGGCGCGTATCACGGAAATCTTTCCAGCCTGATCGACATCAGCCCTTATAAATATGGAGGGCCGGGGGGCCGAGGGACGCCGCCAAGAACGATGGCCGTCCCCATGCCGGATCCATATCGGGGTCTTTCCGGCAGTCCGTCCGGCGATCCATCAGGCAGTCCGTCCGGCGATCCGATTGAGGGACGGTCAACGGAATCCGGCAGTCTGTTTAAAGGCATGTCGGCGGAATCCGGTCGTGCATATGCACAGTTTGTAGAGAATGCGGCAACAAAAAGTGAAAACCTCTCCGCATTTATCTGCGAATCAGTCCTGGGGTGCGGTGGTCAGATTTTCCTGCCCGACGTTTATCTCAAAAATGCGTTCGCTGCGGTCCGTAATCAGGGTGGAGTCTGCATCACCGATGAAATCCAGGTCGGCCTTGGGCGGTTAGGATCGCATTTCTGGGGATTTCAGACTCACGATGTCATTCCGGATATCGTAACCGTCGGCAAACCCGTCGGCAATGGTTTTCCTCTGGGCGCGGTGGTGACGACCCGCGAAATCGCTGATGCATTCAACAACGGAATGGAATATTTCAATACGTTCGGGGGAAATCCCGTCTCCTGCGCCGTCGGGCTCGCCGTGCTGGATGTCATCGAAGACGAAAAGCTTCAGGAGAACGCGGCCAAAGTCGGGGCGCACCTGCTCGGCGGTCTGAAATTGCTCGCGGAAAAACACCCGCTCATTGGCGATGTGAGGGGGCGCGGTCTTTTTCTGGGTATTGAACTGGTACGCGACCCCGAAACCATCGAACCGGCAGCCGACGAAGCATCTTATCTCGTCAACCGGCTCTGCGAAGAGCGCATATTAACATCCACCGACGGCCCCCTGCATAACGTCATCAAAATCAAACCACCTCTTGTGTTCACCGTTGAGGATGCCGATCATCTCTTGAGCCAGATGGCCTCAATTCTCACGGAAGATTTTTTACGGGTGTGACGATACTCCTCGTCAAATAGTAACGAAATCATACTAAATGGACAGATAGGTTGATTTCCTTACTAATTCGGGTTTTGTATCTCTTTTCCCGAGATCCAGGGCGCAAATACCTGGCCTCCGAGACAGATTAAATAGTAGATACATATGTTCGGAACTGGAGCTTCCCAATCTGCATATCAGACTGTTGACACCGCTGTATATCGTTAATCCGGGTTTATAATCCAGGTCCTTTGGTAACATTATAAGAGACCAAATTCGCTGTCACACATAAGCATCTATGAAAAAGACAGTAGTTTTATTGTGCATAGCATTCAGCTTTTTGTTGTCTCTGACGGTGACGGCTCAGACCGTATTCTGGGATCAAAAACTGGATATTCTTTACAGTTGTACCCCGCAATCGGCAGGCGCATCCATTTTAGCACTTGCAGGAGCGGAGGATGGGACCATTTATGCAGCCGACCCATCCTATCTGCATCGCTCGTTTGATGAAGGGGAAACGTGGGAGATTCTCGCATTTGAGTTCAGTCATATCCTGGGTATTGTCCCGCTCAGAGCAGACTCATTGCTGGTGGGTGTATTCGGCTCTTCAGCAGATAAGTCAGGCATTTACCGGGTGCGTGGCCACGGTGACACGTGGGAAAAAACCGACATAGGGGAGCGAATTGAATTCATGACTTCGCGCCCCGACAATTCCGTGATCTACGCCGCCGGCTCCAACTCTGGATTGTTTGTCTCAACGAATCGCGGTAGCTCGTGGACGAAAGTCCTGGCTGGCACCAGGGTTGGCCGTCTCGTGGCCGGAAATTATGGGGTTGACTATCTCACGCCGGGGGTACTCGTTTCGACGGACGGTCTTATATGGGACCCAGCGATAGACTCCAGGTTATTGCTTTACCCAACCTCGAATCCCGATGTGTTTCTGAATTCACGATCAGACGGAATCTATCGATCCGACACCTTTATCTATGATTGGACTCGCGTACTGGAAACCGCTCGTGGCATACTGATCACGAACCCTTTGGGAAACATCTTCAGCGTAGCATCGTCGGGCGAAATAAATGTTTCTTCAGACGCTGGCCTCACGTGGACGTTGTTTGTTGACCCTATACCCGAATCTTGTGGAAAACTGAATATCGCTGCTCTTGACTTTTCGGGTCACATATGGGCGGGAACACCGAACGGTGCACTCTTCCGGACAAGCGAAAGCACATTTGTATTGAACGACGAACGTCAGTTACTTTCGCCGAAATCGCCGTCCATCGAGATTTTTCCGAATCCAGCGTCGGGGTCTATTACAATCTCCATCACAACTACCTCCCCTGGCTATTCCCGTCTGGAGATCTATGACATACTTGGAAGGGAAATAAAAAAGATCCATTCCGGGTTTCTATCGCAAGGAGTACACTCTTTCCAGTGGGATGACGCTATTTTGCCAAACGGATACTATCTGGTAAACCATACTTCTGAGACAACCAGTCAACATGCCGTATTCATTCGTATTGGTCGTTGAGCGAACAATACCGCCATCCCTTTTTCACCGGTAAACTCCGAGGTCGAGCCAGTGAAATTCGGTAACCCTTTCCAGTTCGGCACTCTCAGTTCGCTGATTCTGACGATTTCCATGACCGCCGTGATGATCTACTTTTACCTGGGAGACGCGGATCGCACCTCGTCGGCTTACCTGCTCGTCATCGTTATGGGTGTTAGCGGTTCTGTTCGCTGCTATTTTAAATACCGCAAGCTCCAGTTCCAGCATGGGCGAGAGTTCATTGGTGATCGGGATTAATGATTCCCTTCATCGATCTTCCTCCCCTCCAGATCGGGCCGATCTCCATTCAAGCATTCGGCACTATGGTGGCGATTGCGGTAATTGTTGGAGTGTTGATTTCCAGGCGAAGAGCACATCGACTGGATCTGGACCAGGCGATCGCTGAAAAAATGTTTTCTTGGCTGTTGGTCGGAGGCTTTATCGGGGCACATCTGTTTGCCGTACTTCTGTATTTCCCCTCTTCCATTCGATCAGATCCATGGATATTACTCAGGTTCTGGCAACATTTGAGCTCTTTCGGCGGGATGATTGGTGGACTGATAGCGTTGTGGCTGTTTCTATGGCGGAAGAATGTTCTTCTCACGCGCATCAAGCGACGGGCATACTTCAGTCACGTTGCCTATGTGTTCCCCTTTTCACTTGCAATCGGACGCATAGGATGTGCAATCATCCATGACCACCCGGGCAGTATCACAGATTTTCCATTGGCGGTTTCGCTCAGCAGCGATGCTGCACAAAACCTCCTTTCTTCCGTTTATCCTTCCTCGACGATGGCTGAGTTCGCAAGCAATTTTTCAGAGCTTGGGTTTCACGATCTCGGCCTGTATGAAATGCTCTACCTGATGCTTTTCTTGATCCCTGTTTTCCTCTGGTTGGATCGCCGGCAAGGTAGCGAATACCACTTCGCTACTGCATTCGTACTGCTGTATATGCCTGTCCGGTTCGGGTTGGATTTTCTTCGGATTTCGGACGCAACATACGCAGGTCTCACACCGGCGCAATGGATGGCCGCGGGCAGTCTACTGGCGCTGCTGATCTATTGGATTCAGAAAAAGTGCCTGTCGCCGGCCTGCTAAGAATCGACCCTCTTTTTGGCCACAAGGCTGGTGGCCGAGTCGCATAACATATAGATCGTCGTATCCGTGACAAAGTCGGGCGCGCACGGCTCTTCCACGTAGATGGGGACTCGCATGGAGTACAGGTAATCCCCATTGTTTGCGTCGTATGCGTCCATATACATCTTGTCGCTGGTGTGTTGAATCGTAATCATATACAACACATCGTCCCAGACGTTCAGAGCGATCTGTTGAAATCGCATTGGGGTGCGATCGGTGTCGTAGGTGAGATTCCCATCCTTGGTTCGAGTCATCTCCAGCGATACAGGCCCTCCGAGCGAATGCCTGTAGAATCTCAAGTTCCCACGTGCATCGTAACTGACGATTTTACCGTTGTTCATCGGGACATAGACGAAATATTCGCCGGACGGCGCACTTTTCAAATATCCGACAAAAAGCATTCCCGCCCCGATCTCATCGTCGCTTTCCGTCAGTCTTCCGAACCGATTTTCCACTCTTCCTCCAGAATCGACCACAGAGAAAAATGGGCTTTGGAAACCGTAATATCCTATCGGGCCGGCAACCGAGTTTATCATCTGAGAAAAGTACGATTCGGGTTTGAAGGTCAATTCCAATTCCCCATCAGGACTGAACAGGGTGAACCGGCGCTGTCGGGTGTCATTTGCCCATACCCGGCCATCCGGATCGATCCCAAAATTCAGGATTGAATTGAATTCCCCCGGGCCGCTGCCCGGACCGTTTCCAAATACCTGAAGAAGCTCACCGGACGGACTGTATTTGTGGATCTTACCTGCTTTTCCAATGGAGATGTACACCTCTCCCTGGCTCGAAACGCGGACTTCTTCTGGATAAAACAAATCCTCATCCACGCCGAATCGGGCACTGACCTTGGTCGGCAGCTCGACAAATCGTCTTTCCGTTGCCGTTTGCAGGACAGGCCGCGGAATTTCCTGGCTGGTGTCCGCCGTACTATTCGAGCAACCGGTGAAAAACACGGGTAAGAACACCGCCGCAATCACCATTGACAGGTAGTCCGATTTCCGCATGATCTTTGTGCCCAAATTCGGTTTATTAACCCGTGATGCAATGTGTGTGGCTCTTCTGGATCAGAGCCGACCAAAATAATGGGTCAGGAGCCTTGGAATTATCGGCCTGGAACTATGAATCGTTAACCCCCGGTGGCTCAATTCCAAACCGGTGACGTGGCTCAATTCCAAACCGGTGACGTGGGTCAATTCCAAACCGGTGACGTGGGCCAATCCCACCGCGGATCCGGAAGAAGACCTTGGGCTTTTTCCCAGGCAATTCGTAGATATTAGTAGCAACAGACTACCTATTATTGCCGATTAGGAGGATTATTGGTAATATATTGCTTATAATATTCTCTCAGAGGTGTTATTTATTACAATATGCATTATATTGCCTGTTACATACGATATAGTGATAATAAAGGTAATATATGTCCTATAATATAGACTTCTCTCTGGCGACCAGTGTTCAGATAGAACGTGCACTTTGCAATCGTTTGGAAAAAATCAGACTCTCCCGGAATACGACCCAGGCACACATTGCCAAGGAGGCGGGCGTCTCCCTTCGAACAATGGGTCGCCTCGAAAACGGAAAAGGCGTATCTCTCGATACGTTCATCCGGGTTATGGCGGCTCTTCGGGTCCAGGACAACCTGCAGACACTGCTGCCAGACCCCTCTGTCAGGCCGGTTGAGAGGGTCGGGGCGAAAACACGGGAGCGCAAACGAGCACGACCGGTGACTGAAAAGAGCGAAAAGTCACAATGGGTTTGGGGAGACAGTCAAAAAAACAATGACTGAAGACGCACGCGTGATTCTTTGGGGCACGGCCATCGGCGCGGTCACCGGGCTCGAATAGCGAGAAATTGGAATCTTTCAATACATGCCCGACTTCCTGCAAAGCGGCACTGAGTTGGCCC